>NZ_BPLI01000073.1:0-44153 GCF_019656175.1 Bacillus sp. BML-BC051 | reverse complement strand
TAAAGTCCGATTGGTGAGGGATGATAATCAGTGGGGGATGAAGCCCTCACACTGATTAAAGTTTCACTTTATCTAGACATTTCATACGTCTAGATTCATTTTGGTTTATTGGCGCATGCCTTTAAATACATCTTTTATTTTGAAAGGAGAAATGACTATGAAATCAAAAAAATTCACGCTGCTATTACTATCCCTACTACTCTTCTTACCTCTTTTTCTCACAAACTTTATTACTCCAAATTTCGCATTAGCAGATTCACCAAAGCAAGGTCAAAAAATTGTTGGGTATTTTCCTTCGTGGGGCATTTATGGACGTAATTATCAAGTTGGAGACATTGATGCATCAAAGCTAACTCATTTAAACTATGCTTTCGCTGATATTTGCTGGAATGGAAAACATGGAAACCCTTCTACTCACCCCGATAATCCAAATAAACAAACGTGGAACTGTAAAGAATCTGGTGTACCACTGCAAAATAAAGAGGTTCCTAATGGTACTCTTGTACTTGGTGAACCGTGGGCTGATGTCACAAAATCTTATCCGGGATCAGGTACAACTTGGGAAGATTGTGATAAATACGCCCGCTGTGGAAATTTCGGAGAACTGAAACGATTAAAAGCTAAGTATCCTCACCTAAAAACAATTATTTCCGTTGGTGGCTGGACTTGGTCTAACCGCTTTTCTGATATGGCCGCTGATGAAAAAACAAGAAAAGTGTTCGCTGAATCTACAGTAGCTTTTCTTCGCGAATATGGATTTGACGGCGTTGATTTAGATTGGGAATACCCGGGCGTTGAAACGATTCCTGGCGGTAGTTATCGTCCTGAAGATAAGCAAAACTTCACCCTACTCCTTCAAGATGTTCGAAATGCATTAACGAAAGCTACTGCAGAAGATGGAAAACAATATTTACTAACAATCGCGTCAGGTGCAAGCCAACGTTATGCGGATCATACAGAGCTAAAGAAGATCTCTCAAATACTGGATTGGATTAATATTATGACATATGATTTCCATGGTGGATGGGAAGCTACTTCTAACCATAATGCAGCACTATACAAAGATCCAAATGACCCAGCAGCGGATACGAAATTTTACGTAGATGGTGCGATAGACATTTATACAAATGAAGGGGTTCCAGCGGATAAACTCGTATTAGGTGTACCTTTTTACGGACGTGGATGGAAAAGTTGCGGAAAAGAAAATAATGGGCAATACCAACCTTGTAAACCAGGTAGTGACGGAAAGCTAGCTTCTAAAGGTACTTGGGATGATTATTCTACCGGTGACACAGGTGTGTACGATTACGGTGATTTAGCAGCTAATTATGTGAATAAAAATGGTTTTGTTCGCGGATGGAACGATGTAGCGAAAGTACCTTATTTATATAATGCGACTACAGGAACGTTTATTAGCTATGATGACAACGAATCTATGAAATATAAAACAGACTATATAAAGACAAAGGGTTTAAGTGGCGCAATGTTTTGGGAACTAAGCGGGGATTGCCGTACAAGTCCAAAATATAGTTGTAGTGGACCAAAATTACTTGATACGTTAGTAAAAGAATTACTTGGTGGACCTATTGCTCAAAAAGATACTGAGCCCCCAACAAACATAAAAAATATTGCTGTTACAAATAAAAATTCAAACTCAGTTCAATTAAACTGGACTGCATCTACTGATAACGTAGGCGTTACTGAATATGAAATTACTGCCGGAGAAGAAAAATGGAGTACAACAACAAATAGTATTACAATTAAAAACTTAAAACCTAATACAGAATATACGTTTTCAATATTAGCAAAGGATGCTGCGGGGAATAAATCACAGCCTACTTCCATTCTTGTAAAAACAGATGACGCTAGCACAACACCTCCTGGTGGAAATGGCAATGCTACCTTTTCAGTCACTTCCAATTGGGGGAGTGGTTACAACTTCTCGATTGTAATTAAAAATAGCGGAACGACTCCTATTAAAAACTGGAAATTAGAATTTGATTATAACGGCAATTTAACACAAGTTTGGGATTCTAAAATTAGTAGTAAAATAAATAATCATTACGTAATTACGAATGCAGGATGGAATGGTGAAATTCTTCCTGGTGGGTCTGTTACAATCGGAGGAGCAGGAACAGGGAATCCTACTGAACTCTTAAATGCATCCATTAACGGAAACTAAACGTAACCTCCATTAATTATTTCACTAAAGTTTGAATTTAGGTTTGAGTGCTCTATCCTAAATTCAAACTTTTAATTTTATGAAAAATCACAAATCAATATTACAATAATCTATTATAATCATATTTAGTTTCTAATATGAAGTTCATGTGAAGTTCATCTGAATTTTACATGAATTTCCTTTAAGTTCTATTGTCTTCCTATACTAATCACATTATCCTTTACATATAGGAATTATTTTTATTCCATTTCAAACTATCTATATATACAAAGAAAGATAGTCGCCTGTTAGGGAAAGGCATCTAAATATAAACATAACATAAGAAAAAGCACGCTTATAAGCGCACCATAAGAGTGCTTCTTCATACAATTCTCATGTAAGAGTTCTCGAAAATCATGTTAATCACAAAGAAAAGGCATTAGCTTATATAAGCTAATGCCTTTTCTTTATTCATATTGTTCAGCGTTCCATTCTTCTATATTCCATACTTTTGTGATCCACGCTTCATAGAAAGAAGGCTCATGTGAGACCAGTAAAACCGTTCCTGTATATTGTTGTAACGCTTCCTGCAAAGACTTCTTTGTTTCTATATCCAAATGATTAGTCGGTTCATCTAAAATTAAAACATTGCTTTTTGTTACGATAAGTTCACATAAACGTACTTTCGTTTGTTCCCCGCCGCTTAATAAACGAATAGGTTTTAATACATGTTCTTCTTTCAATCCACACTTTGCTAATGCTTGGCGTACTTCTTTCTTTGTCATATCTGGTCGTTCTGCCCAAACTTTTTCTAATGGTGTTGTTTCTGAAGCAAACTCTTCCTGCGCAAAATAAGCAGGATTTACTCGTTCTCCAACAGAAATTGAACCGCTTAGCGGCTTTATTTGACCTAATAACGTTTTTAACATTGTCGTTTTTCCAATTCCATTATGACCAACAATCGCTATCTTTTCTCCTTTTTTGACTTGCAAATTCAATTCTGGAAATAACGGAGAACTATATCCTATCCTTAGTTTTTCAGCCTGTAATACGCGACTAACTGGCTCCTCATAAACATTGAAATCAAAACGGGATCGAGGTACATGACTAACCTTTTCAATCCTTTGCATTTTCTCCAATACTTTCTCTCGACTTTTGGCCTGTTTCGCTTTTCGAATTTTATTTTTTTGAATAAATGTTTCTAACTGAGCAATTTCTTTTTGTTGTTTCGCACGCGCCGATTGTAATTGTTTCCTTTGCAATTGATAACTTTGCACAAATTTTTCATAATTTCCTACGTACCGCTTCACTTTCCGTTCTTCTAGATGATAAATAACATTCGTAATACTGTTCAAAAATACTTCGTCATGTGAAATGATCACATAAGCTTTTTCATACTGTCTCAAATACGATTGCAACCATTCTATATGGGCTGTATCTAAATAGTTTGTTGGCTCATCTAGCAATAAAACATCAGCTTTTTCTAAAAGGAGCTTCCCAAGTAATAACTTTGTTCGCTGTCCTCCACTTAACTGTGAAACATCCTTTTTCAAGCCTATTTCAAGTAAGCCTAAGCCGATTGCTACTTCTTCAATTTCTGTATGAATTTGATAGAAATTAGAACTTTCCAATATAGTTTGTAATTCTCCATACTTTACTAACAGTTTTTCTATTTCTCCTGCTCCATTCATTTCTTCAGCAATTTTTAACATTTCACACTCAATCGCATACAAATTAGAAAATGCACTTTGTAAGTATCCCTCAATTGTTATTCCCTCTTGTAAATCCATATGCTGCTGTAAAAAACCTATCTTCACATGTGGAAACCATTCAATGTTTCCGTCATCATGTATAAGTTCTCCTGTTAAAATCCTTAACAATGTTGATTTTCCAATTCCATTTTTCCCAACTAACCCAACATGCTCGCCCTTTAATAGTCGAAAACACGCATTATATAAAATGGGTTTCTCACCATACGAATGACTTAAATTTTCTACTGTTAATATACTCATTTTTTTCTCTCCTCTACTTATAGTTCATAAGCTAAATAGAGAGAGCAACAGTATAAAGCCTTATTTAATTGTATATATAAAAAATGGGTAAGGTGAATACACCTTACCCATTACATATTATCGTAAAAAAGGATTAAGGTTCTTTACCTGCTGTCTTCAATTTAGCTTAATCGTTAAAAATGGGCAGACTTCTCCCGCATCAAGCTAAAACCATTTGAAGAACAGTTGATAAAGTCATTTTATCCTTTCACTCCTTTAACATTTGTTATATTAAGAGTATAAACTACTCTGTTATATTCTATTCTCTATTTTTTCTTTTGTTCCTTCTCCATTTTTTCATTTTCTACGTAAATTTCTTTACACATCTTTTCTAATGCATATGGACTTGTAAAGATGAGCGTTAACGATTTCCACATATAAATTCTTCTTTGTAGTTCTATCCCATACTCTTTACTAACCATATTTTTCACTTCTGGAATATGTTCTTCGTTTTGAAATTGTTGTACAGATTTCAATTCCTTCGTCTTAAAATCCGTTAAAAGGCCTATTACAGTTCGTCCATGTTCCTGCGACCTTTCTTCTAAATCAAACTGAATGGAATGAACAAAACCTAAAACGTGAAAGATTTGAGCATGCAACCCGACAGCAGCACGCTGTTCCATTAAGTTGTAGCACTCTCGTTTTAACTCTTCTACCATTTCTAAAGAATTTCTATTAACTTTCCTTTTGCCAACAAACATAATTTTTACAATATGAGCGACTGCTCCCATACTTTTTAATACGCTCTCTAGAATTTCTACCGCATCTTCCACATAACCATTTGAAATTATAGAATGAATAAATTCATCTAATAGCGCTTGAAACTTTTTAACTAAATGTAAATCACGTAATTCTGGAACATCTTTTCTCAATTGATCCCGGCCTTGAACCCACTTTAAAACTTCTGTCATTTCTTCTTCTTTTAATTCAGGATGTTCCATACCGTACTTCATTAATAAAATATGATTTTTTAATAAGGACTTTCCTTCTTCAAGATTATCAGCTGTTAACGAGTCAACTATTTGCTCTATAGATTTCATCTTTCTCCCCCCTATATAAAAAAGCCTCTTAACAGTAATTATACCAAAAACTGTTAAAAGGCTTTTTCTATTTTTTCATATACGGGGCTAATACTCTCAGAATTTCTTCCTTATCCTTCTTTAACTCAAGTGATGTTAACATATCCATCGTTCTCGGCCTAGGTAATTTCACTTGTACCTCACCAACTATTGAGGCTGGTCTTTGAGATAAAATAAATACGCGATCCGAAAGCAAGATTGCCTCATCCAAGTCATGTGTGACCATAACGATTGTTTGCTTCTCTTGGTGCCAAGAGTTTAAAAGCCAGCTATGTACTTCCATTTTTGTAAAGGCATCTAATTTTCCAAAAGGCTCATCAAGTAGCATAATTGGCTTTTCACATAAATATGTGCGCAGAAAACTAATTCTTTGACGCATACCACCAGACAATTCATCTGGATAATGATCTGCATATTCATCTAGTTCAAACTGCTTTAATGCTTCCATTCCCTCTGTTAGCCTTTGTTTTTTCGGCTTCCCTTCGATTTCCAATGGAAGAACTATATTTTGCAAAGCTGATCGCCACGGCAGTAATAAATCCTGTTGCGGCATATAACTTACAACATCTTGCTCTTGCATTTGCTTATCGTTATACGTTACATTCCCACTTGTTGGATTTTCAACATTTGCAATCATATTTAATAATGTGCTTTTCCCGCAACCACTTGGGCCTACAAAAGAAACGAACTCTCCCTCTCGTATAGAAGCACTAATATTTGCTAATACATTCTTTCCATCAAAAGCTTTTACAACCTCGTTTATTTGTAATCCACTCATTTTTCACTTGGAAGGAACTCATTTGTAAAGGCATCTTTCACATCAATTTTCTTCTTAATAACTTTGTTATCATATAAGAAATTCATGTAATTCGTCCAAACTTCTTCCTTCTGTACTCCCCATGCTTTTGCATCATCTTGATACTTCGTGCTTAACCACTTTTGACTTTCTTGTACTAAGTCTTTATTTACATCTGGAACAGCTTTAATTAAAATATCAGCAGCTTCTTTCGGTTCTTTAATTGTAAAATTATACCCTTCTGTCGTTGCACTCATAAACTTTTTCACAAAGTCTTTATCTTGCTTCGTATGTTTTTCACTCGTAATAATAACAGGACTATAGAAATCAAGCGCTGGGTCTAGGTCTTTCACCATAATCGTATTTAACTCTTTTCCTTGGCGCTTCGCTTCAATTCCATCCCATCCGTAATAAATCCATTCAAAGTCTGCATCACGGCCGATTGATTTAAAGAAATCGGTTTGTCCTAAGATGATTTTTTCAACTTTATTAAAATCAGCTTGATGTTTCTCCATAATTGTCTTTAACGTTGCTTCTTCTGCTGGTCCTCCCCAGCCTCCGTAACGTTTACCTTCAAAATCTTTCGGTGAAGTCATGTTATCTTTCTTAAGCGATGCAAAAGCTGAAGTGTTATGCTGAATAATCGCCCCGACAGATACAACAGGAATACCTTCTACACGAGCCAACGTTACATTTTCTTGTGCGCTTATTGCGAAGTCAGCTTTTCCTGAAGCTATCATTTGCTCCGCTGTCACATTATCACCAGGCTGAATAATTTCTACATCTAAGCCTTGCTTTTTATAATAATCTTTCGCTTGCGCTACATATAAGCCAGTATGATTCGTATTTGGAAACCAATCTAATACTACTTTTACTTTTTGATCTTTACTTGCACTTTCTTCTTTCTTCGCCGGATTACACCCAACCACACCTACTGCTAATAAGGCAGCCAACATAACTTTTAAACCTTTTTTCATTTTCTGCCGTCCTTTCTATATATCCATGGTGCTGTTATTCTTGCCATAAACTCTACGATAAAATACAAGCATAATGTCACCATAACAATAATTGCTGCAACACCAAATACTCGGGCTGTTAAAAAGGATTTCGTAGCCCTCGTAAGCATAACTCCTAATCCTTCACTGGCACCGAGCCATTCCCCAATAATCGCTCCCATTACGCTATATGTAACTGCAATTTTTAAACCTGAGAAAAAGTATGGAAGTACTGCTGGAAACTTTACTTTCTGGTAAACTTGCCATTTCGTTGCCTTCATCGTTTGCAACAACTTCAACATATTTTTATCTACCGTTTGAAAACCTTCTAAAATGCTAAGCGCAATCGGGAAGAAACAAACGAGTATGACTACCATTACTTTCGGTAGCATTCCATATCCAAACCAAATAATAAATAACGGTGCAAGTACAACGATTGGAATCGTTTGCGAAATAACAAGCAACGGATTTATTAAAATACGAAATAAAGGGATAACATCCATAATAATTGCAATACTTGTCCCAATTAAAATCGCAAAAAACAGTCCGATTAGAACCTCTTGTAACGTTTGCATCGTATTCGGTAATAATAAATCTTTCATTCCAATTAATTCTTGAACAATGGCAGAAGGCTTCGGTAAAATCCACGGTTCAATTTTAAATAATGAAACAGATCCTTCCCATATCGCAATGAGAAGAATAAGCCAAATAGTTGTAATTATTTTAGATTGCTTCTGGTTTTGCATATTCATCACGGTACTTCCAAACCTTTTCATCTATCGTTACACCAGTGCTTGGACGATAATGGATTTTAATAGAAGTAATCACTTCCTCTGCTCCAGCATCCACACAAGCTTGTTGCGCACGTTTAATGACATCAAGAAGTACATCTAATTCTCCTTCCAGCGTTGTTTCCATTGCCCCTACTTCATAACGAACTCCCGATTGTTGTACAACCTCAATTGCTTTATCAACAACAGAATACACATCTTTGTTCTTCGCTTGTGGTACTACTGAAAATGAAATTGTAACTTGTTGTGACATAGTAAAATCCCCCTTATAAAATGAAATATTAAAACAAGAAAAGGCTTTCCTACTGCGTAGGAAAGCCTTGTATGCAAGTTATTATAGAATAACATATGCTACATCACTTTAAGTAACTCCCTACGCTGGCATTATCCAGATCAGGTTGAGGGTCGATGTTTGTTTACATCCTCTCAGCCAATTGGCTCCCCGGTCCTTAATTCGTTTTCATTGTAGCATGATTTATTTTATTGAACAAACAAAAGCGCGTATAATCATTTCATTTAACTTTTGAATTCTCCTATTAACTCTTGTAACTCCTGCGAAAGCCAGCTTAAAGAACTAGCTAATTCCGCAATATCTTGTACAGACATTTCCTGTTCTTTCATACTTTCTTCAACATTACTACTACTATTCGCATACGTATTTGCGATAAGTGATAATTCATTTACAACCCGAACAATATTTTGGCTATTTTGCAATATATCACTTGAATTGGCAGAAACAACTCTAACCTGATTTGTAACAGATTGTGCTGATTTTGAAATCCCACCAAAGAAAGCACCACTACTTTCAACAAGTTTCATACCCGATTCTACTTCTTTTAAAGCATTTTTCATTGAAACAACAGCTTCTTCCGTACCAGCTCGTGTTTCCCCTATTAATTTTGCTATATCTTTTGCTGATGCTTCGGTCTGCTCTGCTAATTTACGCACTTCATCCGCAACAACGACAAATCCCTCACCAGTTTCCTCAACACGTGAAGATTTAATAAAAGCATTTAGAGCTAGCGAATTCGTTTGATTTGAAATACCGGTAATTACTGTTACAATATCACTAATTTCTTTTGATCTTGTTTCCAAAGAATAAATAATAGAAGATAAATCTTGTACTGCATTTTGTATTATGTTCATTTGATTAATCGTCTGTTCAATAATACCATTTCCTTTTACTGAATGATGCTTTGTACCTTCAGACTCTTTCGCCATTTGTTTTGCAGTATTCGTTATCTCTTCCATCCTATCTTCCATTTCATATATAATGTCTAAATACTTTGGTACTGCAGTTTCTTGTAGTTGAACGCCAGCCCTTAACTCAACTATAGAACTTACGATTCCTTGGACTGCCATGCTATTTTCTTTCGTACTCACTGACAATTCTTGTGAAGATGAGGAGACCTGTTCTGCTGTCTGCTTCACTTTATCTATAATTCCTTTAAACTTTTCGATGGTATTATTAAAATACGCATTAATAATACCAATATCATCTGGTCTTTCCTCTAATTTAATACTTAAATCACCTTCACCGACTTTACGTAATCCTTCACGTAAATCTCGCAATGGAGCAAGTGCGTTACGTACGATTAGGAATTGAATAACCGTTGCAATTAAAACAGAAATACAAATAAACATTAAACCTTGTATAATGAACTTTTCTTTTGTCATAGGAACAATAGAAGCATCTACATCAGCTGCAACAAGTGCCACAATGTTTCCTTCTCCATCTTTAATTGGCTCTAATATCGTTACCCATGATCCTAATGCGTCTTCATATACTACTGTCATGTTTGCTTTTTTTGTGCTCATTACTTTATCATATGCTTCCATCCAAAGATCTGGTTGTTTATAATATTCTCCCGGCCTTACTTCAACAACATTTGCTAAACCTGTAGACAAATCGATGATTTGTAGCTCACCTTTTTCATTTTTTTTCGCTCCAACAATATACGTTTGTCCAACACTATTCAGTTCTTCCGTTGATTCATCTAATTTCTCTGTTAACTTCTCTCTCTTTTCTCTTTCTGCCGCTGGGTCTTTTGCAACATCTCTCAATATTTCTGCATCTAATTTATGTAATACCGTATCTCCCGTTTCAAAAGAATGCCTTTCAAATATAGACATCATACTATTTTGAAACATGTTAAAACTTAACGCTCCCATAGTACCAACAAGCGTCAAAATAACTAACACAGTTAACAATACATTTTTTTGAAGAAATGATAGCTTATGCCAATATTTTTTCATTAACATCACCTTTCTTAATTAACTTAATTTAAAGTAAAACTATTAAAATATAAACCTTATTAATAAATGATAAAAGTTCTCATTTGTTTACAAATAAAAAAAAGACCAATGAAAAGAGCATTGGTCAAGACCAACCCTATCCGTCCGGTAACTGGCTAGCATAGCCTTTCGGCCTTAGCTCCTGTAGTTTTGCGTCCTAATGTTTCCATCAGTTTGCCTTTCTCGCTGAACGAGTTGAACGATATGGGAGTTCTATGAGAATTAAATTATTCTCTATCAAAGATTACAACATAAAAATTAAAATGTCTACCTATTTAAAGATGCAAATGTAAAGTTTCAATGTATTATTTTTTCGAAATAATTTAACAAAGTTCGTGAATGTTACATTTCTTGTGTTATATAATAAAAAATGTATATAACACAAGGATTATTTTGAGTATTTATTTTAATTTTTCAATCAAATTAAATTATTCAAATATATCTTAACTAATGAATTTCGGAGGTAGTTTATCATGTTTTGGCTACAATTTCTTACGTTACTACTCTGCATTTTTATTGGCGCACGCCTAGGCGGAGTTGGTCTAGGAGTAATGGGTGGCGTTGGTATGGCAATACTTGTTTTCGTCTTCCACTTACAACCTACAGCTCCTCCTATTGATGTAATGCTTATGATTTTAGCAGTAATTACAGCTGCCGGTGCACTGCAAGCCGCTGGAGGAATGGACTACCTTGTTCATCTGGCTGAAAAAGCATTGCGAAAAAACCCAAAGCGCATCACATTCTTTGCTCCAATTGTTACTTATTTATTTACACTGTGCGCAGGAACTGGTCACGTTGCTTATTCTGTACTTCCTGTTATCGCAGAAGTCTCTCGCGAATCTGGGATTAGACCAGAACGACCAATGTCAATTGCCGTAATCGCTTCCCAACAAGCAATTACAGCTAGCCCTATATCAGCTGCAACAGTTGCACTTTTAGCAATGCTAGCTGACTATAAAATCACCTTATTAGATATTTTAAAAGTAAGTATCCCTTCTACCTTCATCGCTTGTATGGTAGCTGCATTTGTTGCTAGCAAAATGGGGAAAGAATTAAATGAAGACCCTGAATACTTGAAACGTTTAAAAGAAGGAATGATTCCTAAAATTGAAGAGAAAAAAGAATTTGTTGGTTTAAAAGGCGCTAAACTATCCGTTATCCTTTTCTTGGTAGGAACTTTCCTTGTCGTACTTCTCGGTTCCTTTGAAGCACTTCGTCCAGGATGGATGGTCGACGGAAAGTTAGCTCGTCTTTCCATGCCAAACACAATTGAAATGGTTATGTTAACTATCGCAGCTCTTATTATTATTTTCTGCAAACCAAATGTAGAAAGCATCGTATCTGGTAACGTCTTTAAAGCGGGGGCAACAGCAGTTGTTGCTATTTTCGGTATCGCTTGGATGGGAGATACTTTCTTTAACGGAAACTTAAATATGATTCAAGGATCAATTCAGCACCTAGTAACAAGTGCACCATGGCTATTTGCCATCGCATTATTCATTCTATCTATTTTACTATATAGCCAAGCCGCAACAGTACGTGCTTTAATGCCTCTTGGATTATCACTCGGTATTCCACCAGCACTACTAATCGCTATGTTCCCTGCAGTAAATGGATATTTCTTCATTCCAAACTATGGAACAATCGTTGCTGCCATTAACTTTGATCGCACTGGTACAACTGGCATTGGTAAATATGTTTTAAATCATAGCTTTATGATTCCAGGCCTAATCGCAACATTCACTTCTATCGGAATTGGAATGCTCTTAATTTCAATTATGTTTTAAAGAAAAAGCACAAACCTACAATCTTAAAGGGTTTGTGCTTTTTTAATCAAACGTTTGTTTAAATATTTTTAACTGTCCATTCTTCCATTATGTTTTTTAATATTTGTTTAAAGTCCTCTGGGAAAAGATGACCTAAACCTTCTCTCACAATTAATTTACAGTTCACATTATATTCCTCGAACATTGATATTAATTGAAGTGTGTTTTCGTAAAATAGATCTTTGTCTCCCGTAACAATATATCCTTCTACATTCGTTATATCATTTGATGCAACTATACTTTCAATTGCCTTAACATCTCGAATAGCAGGTATAACTGCAACAAATTTTTGAGTCGCTAGCATATTCTTTAACGCTAACTCTATCGCTATATTTCCCCCTTGAGAAGCTCCCGCAAGAATGGTGTCTTCCAAGTCATATTTATCTATAAAATCATTAAAAGTTTTCATAATATCTTTTATAGCTATATCATGATTATCCCAGCTATAAGAATTCATTCCGTATATTTGTGAGGACTGAGAAAAACCTAATATATACTCCCGTAGTACTTCTTCCCCACACCAATATGGTGCAAAATCATTTATATTTGATCCTCTCCAATGTAAAGAAAATAACCCTATCTTCGCCTCTTTATTTCCATAAGTAAATAATTTCGGTTCGGCTGTTAGCTGCTGTTTCTTAAAGATTTCTTCACACTTTTTCACTATTATTTTAAAAGCTGCATTCTCTCGTAATCCCTTTAAATCTTCATCCTGCATAAGTGTATGTGGATTCCACCAAATCCCCTTTTCTAAAGCTTCGTTTAAACTAACAATTACTTCCTCATACTTACCTTCTGCCGAAAGTGCACACGCTTCCCAAAAACTAGTTTTTTCTATTCTTTCAGGAAACTCCCTTTTTGCTTTATCTATGCATCTATAAATCGCTTCGAATTCCCTTTTTTCGAATAAATGAAACAACTCATTTTGCAACTCTACAAACTGTTTCCTTTTCAAACAATCCTCCCCCTTTTTCTAACTACCGATATCAAAAAATAAAAAGCTATGTAGCGTTTTAATACTACATAGCCTTCTTCTACAAACTCTTACTTACTTCCTCTACTAGCTTCTTCGTACTTTCATAAGCAGATTCCGCTAAACTAATCGCAGAAATAATGGAAACACCGTCCGCACCTGCTTCTATAACTGAAGCTGTATTTTCAATTGTAATACCACCAATCCCAACGATCGGTATTGTAATTCCTTGTTCTCTAAAATGAGCTAAACCTTTCGTTCCTTGAACTGCTTTCGTATCTTTTTTCGTACTCGTTGGGAAAATAGGGCCAACACCTAAATAATCAGCTCCGTTTTCAATTGCCCAGTTTGCTTCTTCAATTGTATGTGTAGATACACCAACAATTTTATCTCCCATTTTTTCACGAACAGAGGTAATCCCTTCATCATCTTGTCCAACATGCACGCCATCTGCATCTAACTCGAGAGCTAATTCCACATCATCATTTACGATGAATGGGACACCGTACTCCTTACAAATTGCTTGTAGTTCTTTTGCGAAATAAATGCGTTTCTCTCCCGTTAAAGCGTCTTCCCCCTTTTCACGAAATTGAAAAATTGTTATACCACCTTCAAGTGCATCTCTCAATACTTGCAGTGGATCCTTCGTACAATTGTTACTTCCCATAATAAAATATACTGATAATAACCTAGACATTTCTGCCTTTGAAATACGCGACATTTATTTTCCCTCCTTACTATATAACCTCAATCTTCCCATACTTCTCTATATCACCCGAAGTCGTATTCGCTAACTGATTTAAAAATTCAATTTGGAAACTACCAGGTCCCTTTTCCACTGTCTTAGCAGCTGCCAGTTCTGCAGCTACGCCATAAAACGTTAATGCCGCTACCGCTGCCTTTACATAATCTTTTTCTACCGCTACAAATGCTCCTATTACAGAAGTTAGTAAACAACCAGTACCCGTAACTTTCGTTAAAATAGGATGGCCATTTTGAATAACAATAGTTCGCTGCCCATCTGTAACAACATCCTCTTCTCCAGTAATTACCGCAACTGTATTCAATTCATCCGCTGCCTGCTTTGCAATACTTACGACATTACCATTTCCAGCACCAGCGTCTACCCCTTTAATTTCCCATCTCTCATTAATAACGTTCGCTATTTCAGCTGCATTTCCACGGATAATCCCTAACTCGATTTCAGCCGGAATATGTCTCGCAACTTCTGTTCGATACGATGTTGCTCCTGCACCAACTGGATCAAACAGTACCGGTACATCATTCGTATTAGCCGACTTACCAGCAAGTAACATCGCTTCTACCTCGTCAGGACGAAGTGTTCCCATATTTAATACTAACGCTCCAGCAATGCTAGCCATTTCTGCTACTTCTTCTTTTGCATACGCCATGACAGGCGATGCTCCTAGCGCTAACAAACCGTTAGCTGTAAAATTTGTTACAACAACATTTGTAATATTATGAACGAGCGGATTAGACTCTCTCACCAAATCCACTACTTTACTAATTTCTTTCATATTCATCCTTCTCATCTCCTAACTATAGTGATGGGAGATACACAAAAAGGCACTTTGCGCGTACGCAAAGTGCCTGAACATGTGCTTTTACACTCTCCCTACGCTGGCATTATCCAACAGGTTCAAATGGTCAATGACGGATTAGTCATACTCTCAGTTTGCATCCACAAACTCCCATGTGTTTAGTATTCTTCTACTTCAAAGTCTACTCTTATTCTAATAAAATAACAAGTTCTTTCCTTTTATAGAATGATAGAGATCATAACTCTTCTGGTTCAACCATTCTTCCCCTTTATATAGGTAAAACTCTCACACTTATATTTCATCACAAATAACTCAAACCGTCAGCAAGACTGAATAGAACAAAGATGTATGCTATATTTAACGTATGGAAATTTGAAAGGATGTTTTTAAATATGGCAAAAAGTATTGTAATTGCTGAAAAACCTTCTGTTGCACGTGATATCGCACGTGTACTGAAATGTGATAAAAAAGGGAACGGCTATCTTGAAGGTAGTAAATATATTGTAACTTGGGCTTTAGGTCACCTTGTTACGTTAGCAGATCCAGAAAGCTATGATGTGAAATATAAACAATGGAATTTAGAAGATTTACCTATGCTACCTGAGCGTTTGAAATTAACGGTTATTAAACAAACTGGGAAACAATTTAATGCTGTAAAAAGTCAGCTACTTAGAAAAGATGTAAATGAAATTATTGTAGCAACAGACATAGATTTATCTCTATAAAATATAATTGCACATTAATCCTAAAACACCTTTCATCCTTAATTTAACTGTGGTATCTAATACTTTTATAATTGTACATAAA
Organism: Bacillus sp. BML-BC051; assembly: GCF_019656175.1. Lineage (NCBI taxonomy): Bacteria > Bacillati > Bacillota > Bacilli > Caryophanales > Bacillaceae > Bacillus > Bacillus sp. BML-BC051. The sequence continues at coordinate 28,817 of NZ_BPLI01000073.1, read as the reverse complement.
AAGAAGCACATAATTTATCTTTAAATTATGTGCCTCTTATTTATTTAATGTAATAAAAGTATTAGATACACTCTTCAAAAATTCTTCTAGTACGAGGTTAAACATTAATGATTTTAACCGTATCGCTTTAATTTCAGAACTAAAAGTGTGCTCACCCAAAATAGACAGATCTGCCAAGCTAAAAGAATCTGAAAATGAAAATGAGTATTCAGATGAATTAATCAAGTTGACTACCTAGCTAACAATTCTCAATACACCATATGGGACTACAATTACTTTCCTAACTTGATTGCTTTTTTTATATTACTGAATGCACCTTTACCATATAATAGTACCCCCCCGCGGTAAACACGGCTCGTTAAACCTATCATTATAAATATTGTTGCTAATAGAATAACTAATGCAAGAGCAATTTCCCATACTGGGATATTCAAGAATCCAATTCGTACGAGCATAACAATAGGAGTGAAGAATGGTATATAACTAGTAATGGTAATAAAAGAGCTGCTTGGATTTGAAACCCCATAAAGTGCGATATACAAAGCAGCAAGTAACATGATTGTCAGCGGCATAACAGCTTGAGAAGCTTCCTCTATACGGCTAATAATGGAGCCGAATAGACAAGATAATGAGCCATATAATAAAAATCCTAAAGTGAAGAATATAATCCCATACACCACTAAGGTAGGAGCGAATGAATATAAATCAATTCCATTTAAAATATCATTCTTCGATCCATTAATTGCTGTTTTATAGCCTACAGTTGCGACAAAGCCCCAAATTATTATTTGAGTAATCCCAGCTAATAATGTTGAAAAGAGCTTTGCAAATAAATGTTTTGTAGGCGATATACTTGAAACAACTAACTCCATTACACGCGAAGATTTCTCAGTTGCAACATCTGTAGCTAGTTGTGCAGCATACATTAGTATCATTAAATAATTAAGGAAAATAAATACATTAATTAAAATTGCTACACTTTCTTTATGTTCTCCATCTTTAATCTTATCTGAAACTGTTTTGGTCTGTATTTCTACTGGCGTAGTTAGTACCTTTAAATCGCTTTGCGAAAGATTCAATTGCTGAGCGAAATTTGAAGATTGTATTTGAGATAAAATAGTTTGAACCTTTGTAACATCTTCCTGATTTACATCTGTCTCAGCTATATACGTAGCATTCAGCTGTTTATTATCCAATTCCTCTATAACTATTGCATATGTATATTCACCGTTTTTAACGCCCGATTCTGCCTTTTGTTTATCCGTACTGTGCTTTACATGTAATTTACTATCGACATTTTTAAATACTTGATGAATTGTTGTATATAATTCTTCTTTTTCTGTAACAACAACAACGTTTTCTTCCCCATTCCCCACAAAAAAGTCATAAATCTTGTCAACATTCATCAATCCTATAATTAACATAGAAATTATTATTGTAATAGCAATAAATGATTTTGATTTCACCTTAGATTTATAGTTTTGTAAAAAAATTGTCCAGAAACTACTCATATTGTGCACCTACTTTCGCAATAAAGATATCATTTAGTGTAGGCTCTTCTACTGCAAACTTTTTAACATACCCTAACTTCGTTATTTCTTTAAATAAAACATGTGAAACTTCTTCATACGAAATTTTAAGAGTAACCGCATTCTTACGTTTCTTAATACTTTCTACACCTTTTATTTCTTTCAAATGGTCAAAGTCATGATCGCCAACGATTACAACATTCTTTTTACCAAAATCACTTTTAATTTTAGCAATGTCACCCTGAACAACAGGTACTCCTTTATGCATGATACAAATGTGTTGGCATAACTCTTCCACATGTTCCATACGATGCGAACTAAAAAGAATTGACGAACCTTGTTTTTGCATATCAAGAACAGCTTCTTTTAACATTTCAACATTTACTGGATCTAAACCGCTAAATGGCTCATCTAAAATCAAAAGTTCAGGCTTATGTATAATCGCTGTTATTAACTGGATTTTCTGTTGATTACCTTTTGAAAGTTCTCCTACTTTTTTGTTCAAATACTCTGATATATTAAAACGCTCCAGCCAATATAGAAGCTCCTTTTCTGCATCTTTACTTTTCATGTTCTTTAGTTTTGCAAAAAAGTTAACTTGTTCTTTGACAGTCATTTTCGCATAAAGACCACGTTCTTCTGGTAAATAGCCAATCTTATCAGTAACATCATAATTTATAGGTTTACCATTCCATGAAATAGATCCGCTTGATTTTGATAATAGTCCAAGTATCATTCGAAATGTAGTAGTTTTACCAGCTCCATTCCCACCCAGGAATCCAAATATTTCACCCTTCGGTATCTCGATATTCAAATTATTTACCGCGACATGATCATCAAATTTCTTTGTTAAATCTTTAATTATTAAAGTCATTATCCACACCCTTAATCCCCAAAATGATTTTTTTATACAATTGTATATCCATAGTCAACCACAATATTTTGTCCCCTAATTGCATCGCTCTTATCAGACATTAAAAATAAAATGACATTTGTAACATCGGAAATTTCAACAAATTTTCTATACGGTATCTTTTTTAATAACTTATCCCCTTCAAAAGATTTCAATAAATTTTCGTTACTATCGTTTATAATATAGGAAGGTGACACACAATTAACTTTAATATCTCTCTTTTTATCCTTCAAAAAATCAATACTTAAATTTTTAGTTAAGTGAATTAGAGCCGCTTTCGATGCCCCATATGCAATTCTATCCTCATGTGCCACTATACCATTTTGTGAGGCTACACTAATTATTGAGACACGTTGTGAAAATGAACTGTATAAGGATTTGAGTAAAAAAACAAAACACTTGATATTTAAATCAAATGTTTTATCCCACTCTGCATTTGTCACATTATAAAAATTAGATAAAGTATTAAGCCCTATCAAGTTGATAATACAATCTATAGTTATATTATTCTCTTCTAAGTAATTGGATAAAAATCTAATATCTTCTTCTTGATTAACATCTAATTTAAAATAGAATTTATTAGTATCTTTCATTCTTTTTTCTTTATAAGTTTTATCGATACAGTATATATTTTTTGTATCTTCAATTTCTAATTGTAAATCTTTACCGATAAATCCATTAGCACCTAGTATCAGTATATTACCACTCAATTTATTCCTCTCCTTACAATATCGAATACCCAATATACACCACTCGAAATAACTGCTGTTATGAGAATAAAATTTACTAGCCCTAACAGTAACTCAGAAGACTTTATCTTTTGTCTATTTAATATAAATTTTTTGAAGTTTTTCATATAATCTTCTGAACCTATAATTAGATTTATAACCCAATAACCATCTAATTTTAAAAACGGCATCATATTAATAAAAATAATTATACAATTTATTAAATATACATATAATATTACATCGGATTTTGAAAGGAAATACACTATGGCTAATAAGCTTCCTAAAAGCATTTGGCCAACAATACCTGATAACATTATAGATATTTTCTGTTTTCTTTCAAGCGTTCTCATATAGTTAACATTTGTGAAAAATAACAATAAAAAGAAATATCTAATTATTATTCCAAAACGCATATTATTAGAATTTATATACTTTCTATAGGTATAATAATGAGAAAATTCATGAAACGAAATTATAAATAGCTGAGCTATGTATATATACAATAAATAATACACATTAAAGTTCATTGAGTTGCTATTGTAAAATGAATAAGCCTCCTTAATAACAAAAGGAAAAGTCGTTCCAAAAATTATAAGTAAACATAGGAATAAGTATTTAAAAAATTTAATGTTTTCTATTTTATATAATGTCTCAAACCTCTTTGTGCTTACACTTAAAGTTAGTAACTTGAAATTTAAAAGGTTATATTTTTTATTACCAAATAAAAATCTTTCTAACCCTTCAACTTTTTCACTTGTTTCGATATTATAACTTTTAAGATACTCTAATGTATTCTGATCTGCTTGTAACATTCTTTCATTTTTAGGGTTATATATATAAACATAATCTTCTATGTAGTATTCAAGGTTTACATTGCAAACATTTAAATTATGTACCTCTTTCAAACTAATACCCTCTTTGCAATTATTTTCATAGCTTTTGACAATACATTAGTATTTATTAAAAGCGTAGGAAATAATGTAATACCATTATCATCTTCGTTATTCATATAATGATATACTAAGATACCTAACTCTTTTAACTTGTTAACTAATTCTATAGTTTTGATTTGATCATTTATAGGGATAGAAAACATTCCTCCAATACCCGTATAAGTGATATTTTGCTTACTTAGAGTATTTGATACAATATTATCTATTTCTTGTACATTACTAATAATGAATTGTTCATTTTCTAGAATATAGTCTAATGTCATTTTCGCTGATAAAACTCCTAGCAAATTACCATTTTGAGTAGAGAAGTGCTCTATATGTTTATTTTTGAGCGCGTCTTCTATTTCTTTTGAAATTATTACTGCCCCAAAAGGAAGAATTCCATTGTTTATAGATTTACTTAAAATTAAAATATCAGGATGCACTCCTAATTCTTTAAAGAAAAAACGATTACCTGTTCTATAAAAACCTGTTGCAACCTCATCGAAAACCAGTAATATATCGAATTTTTTTAATGTTCTATATAATTCGATAATAAATTTTTTATTAAAAATAAAAACCCCACCTGAACCAATAATGGGCTCAAATAAAAAGGCTGATATATTTTGATGATTTTCTTCTATAAAATTCAGCACATTTTCTTCATCATCCTGATTTTCAGGTGTTTTAATACTCCAAAACCCTTCTAATTTAGGTTTGTATTCTTCAGTAATCTGATCATCTAATCCACTAGCTGATATACCCGCAAAAAATGTTCCATGATAACTTTTATCATAAGTAACTATTTTTTTGTCATTCATGTTTAAATGCCTTACAATTTTTGTAACCAATTCTGTTCCTTCCGAACCACTATTAGTAAAAAAGACTTTATTATATACAAAATCTTTTTCATTAATAAAATTTAACAAAGCATCACTATAATCACTGTAAATATGATGGTTGTAAGCATGGATATCTAAAAAAGGCAATGATTTTTGTAAATACGAATCAAATTGAGATGATACTCTTTGATATAACTCTTTATTATATCCTAATGAGACATTCCATAGACCACTTCTTAAGTCTAAATATTTTTTTCCATTAGTATCAAATAAATAACTATCTTTAGCTTCCTCAAGTTCGATATTATAAAAGGTGGTTTGAGTAATACTTCCCATTGGAACAACATAAGTATTATTTTTCATTATTTTTCAGCTCCAAAAAATACAACATTTTCCCATTGTATAATAACTTTAATTTATAATTTAGTTCTCGGGAAACTTCCTTAAAGAATTCCATGGTATGTAAAAACTTTACTGAATACCCTACCTTTTTCACACCATTTCCCTCCATGTAAATATTCAAAACATACTTATTATCTATAATGGAATTACTTATAAAAAACATACTATCATCTGTTTTATAATTCAAAACTTCTCCATAATTATCTTTGATATAATTATGATTAAGAAAATCAAATATTATCTCCCCATGATTATCCAAAATACCTTTAGCCTTTATTAAAAAGCTTTTAAACTGTTCTTCTGAAAATAAAGATACAGTTGTAGCTGGTATAATAATTTTTGTGAAATTATTTTTATTAATAGTTTCTAGATCCTCAATGCCAATAGTAAAAATTTTCTCTCTATATTTAGGGTCTATATATTTTATCATTTCCAATTGTGGTTCAACACCATAAATATTGAAACCTTCTCTAGATAAAACATTAAATACCCTTCCGTTACCAGATCCTATTTCCAGTACTACATCCCGTTTAGTTATTTTTTCTCTATAAAAATCTAAATCATTTATTTCAAATTTATCACCTACCGAAAGGTTATAAAATTCAGCAAAATGTGAATCTGAATAAATGTTATCTGAAATTTCCACGTTCCCCTTCTGTATTTTCTTCAAAAAGGGACCAAATATATACTTACTATGCATTTTCCACCAATCCCTTATATTCATTCAAAATCTCATCATATTGTTCATTAAAACGTTCCTTTAGAAAATTATGATTATTTTTTTGATCCGCTTCTAAAATTTCAAGGAACGTTGCGTTTGTTTCAAAAATTTTATTTGTCTGGATATTATAAACAAAAGAACCTTTATTGTTTTTAATACCAATTAGCTTAAATTCAACAATTGTATCTATTAATGGATCCAATGTATTCTTTGTATATGGTGTAATAAAGGTGGTTTCATCCCCCTTAAATGATGATGATAGATTGAATATCAATGGAAATATACTCTTAATTACAGAATCATACTTATCTTGTTCTCCATTATTCGTCTGATATTTTGACAAAATATCAAAATAACTTAAATTAATATTTCTTGAAACTAGATTCTCTTTCATATAATCATTGAAAATTCCATCCGAAAAGAAAAATAATCTATTATTTGTAATAGTTTCTGTCAAACTTGCATAATCAAAAATTGCTTTTTTACTTTGCATATTCTCGACTACACTCGTTTGTTTAAACTTGCTTATTAAGGTATCGAACTCATCTTTATCTACAGAAATTAAATCCTCTTTTTGAAAATTTGTTAATGTATTGTTAAAAAGAATAATATTAGGTACTTGTTTCAAGGAATCCGCTTCAAATTCAACTTCCTCACTTGATTGATCTATAAAAACCGAGCTGTTAATTGCCATATTATAGTAAACTTCCGCGTTAATACTTTTAATATTTTTGCTATTATCCATGTATAGATGTTTTAATAAATTTTTATTTATAGTATGCGGGTATACCCCTGAGAACAATGACATTAACCCATTTCTTAAATATAGTAAATGAGTCATCTTCATCTTTTCTTGATCTATTTGGAATTTTCCTTTTAAAGGCTGTAATACATCTAGCAACTCTAAATTACCATGTTTCATTTCTAAATTATCATTTACTATATAAAATTCAGTTCCTTCTACTTCCTTTTCTAAAAATCCCACTAACTTATATATTCTTTCCAAGCTACCACTGACGATAAATATATATTTTTGATACTCTTGAAAATCTAGATAGTCAACAAAATCAATAAATGTGTTATTATCAAAATCAAATTTATCAAAATGTATATCGATAGATGCATTAGAAAGTAACTCTTTTGAGTTACTTTCTAATGCATTTTTAAATAAACCTTGCTCCTCAATTACACAAGAAATTCCAATCATAAGTTTGTCCCCCTGATTTTTCTAGTTGATACCTCTGAAGTTTTTTATCTTACAATCTATTTAATTTAATTATTACGTTTCTGTAGTACATTACTTACTAAAATCCCAGAGCCTATAGTCATTAACGTTCCTAAAAGAATATTAATGTATAAATTAGTACTATTAATAATAGCAACCAATCCTAACACTATTAATGCAGGGATTATAATATATATATACTGATTATGGATATTAATCATGTAAGTATTACTCCAGCTACTGTAGCTCCTGCACCCACAACACCTGCTCCAATGCCCACTCCAGTCCAGAAGTCCGTACCATGTGAATTTAATTCCTCTAATTCAATTTCTTTAAAGAATAATTTCTTCATACTTTTTCGCCTCCTTATTTGAATTTTTTATTTTTTTACTGCTGTGATCATGTAATTACAAGTAATCCACCGGCAAGACCTGCTCCAATAGCTGCTCCAGTAGCTACTCCCTCCCAGAACGAATTTAACTCTTCTAATTCAACTTCTTTAAAATATAATTTCTTCATTCTTTTCACCTCCTTACAAAATGAAATATACACATAATCAGGTTACGATAATAAGTACCCCAACGCCTGCTGCTGCTCCTACCCCAGCCATAGCTGCTGTTTGAGCCCATAATGGTGTCGAGTTCAGTTCTTCTAATTGAATTTCTTTAAAGTATAATTTTTTCATAATTACATTAATCATTCCTTATGTTAATATAGCAATGCCAACACCGATTCCTACAGAGGCACCTGCACCTGCAACTACTCCAGCGCCCATGCACCAGCCGCAATTTAATTCTTCAGTTTCAATTTCTAAGAATTTTAGACATAACATTATTCGTTCATCTCCTTTCATTTATCCTTCAGAGGCATCAACTAAAAATCATTTATTAAATTATATATATAAACAAAATAAATGATTCAATATATGATTTTTAATTATTATTTTCCACCCATCATCTGGGAGAAAAAATAAATAAATACCATATATAACAATTTAAGGATAACACAAAATTGCGAATAACGAATATGCAATAATGCATATTCATTTAGTAACTAGTAATCAAAAAAAATTTAGTGGTAATATAAAGATTCAAACCTGTCCTTTAATACTAAAACTATCTATGCCCAAAATTAACGGCATGAGCACCACCTTTATTTAGAGTGCACTTTCAAAACAGATTAATTGAACGTGCCTCAATTTTTTCTTCCAATGTATATATTAAAAATAACATTGGTTGCTTTTATTGGAAAAACGCCTTAAAATATCGATTAACGATATATCGGAGGTGGCTATAATAAATAATGCAGCAGGGCAATACATCCCATTAACAGAAGCAAAATACTATATTTTATTATCATTACTAAAACCCCTACATGGTTATGGAATTATGCAAGCGGTAGAAACTCTTACACATGGAGAAGTCAAACTTGGACCTGGTACATTGTATGGGAATACAAAAAAGTTATTGAATGAAAAGCTAATTGTTGAGGTAGCATCCATGGATAGGAAGAAATATTACGTACTAACCTCCTTAGGTAAAGAAGTTTTAGAACTTGAATTTAAACGATTACAACGCACTGTTCAAAATGGCCTGAGTATTTTTAATAAAGAATAGTAAGTAATTCTAGTTCTATTGCTAAAATAAAAGAGCATAAAGCGCATATATTCCTAACGGAATTGTAGCTTATGCTGCAAATCCAAACAATTGCTGAATGAATTCTTTCTGATTTTGGACAGACTGGTCCCGTAAATCAAGCTGTTCTTTTTGACTCCTACTCCAGAAAGAATGGATGTAGCTGTATCAAAACATTTGAACCCTAGCATAGAACAAGATCATCGCTTCTTTATAAGGCGATGATCTTGTTCTACTATGTTATTCAAGTACTTTTGTTGTCTAAATTGCATACCATCAGGTATGCTTTTTTCTTTTTTTAACTGTTCAATTGCTACAGGATAAGCCGGGTTCTTATCGACTGTTATAACACATGGCTTTGGAACATAAAAAGACCGCAAAGCTTTCTTGAAAAAGCACTTTGCAGCCTTCTGGTCTCTTGTTTTGTTTAGGAAAAAATCAATTATGTTTCCTTTCGAAGCTTCTAAACAAGAACTAAACTTTAAAATAAAAGTACATCGGTTTCTTTTAAAGTTTAAAACAATTTATCTTTTGACAATCCGTTGATATTCATTAAGAATCCACTTTAATTAAACTTCAATCCTTTTAATGCTTCTGCGAACGGGTTATTTAATGGCTCTTCTTCTTTTTTCTGATGTTTCATATATTTTTGAACATCGCGTTTATCAGCCTTGTTTCCAGATTCTTTTTTACGTCTTTCTTGGAATGTAGATAATTTCTCACGATGGCCACATTTACATGCGAAAATTTGGCCATCGCCTTCACCGCGTAATTCTAGTTTCTTCTTACATTGCGGGCAACGAGCATTTGTTGTACGAGATACATTTTTACGATGACCACATTCACGGTCTTGGCAAACGAGCATTTTACCTTTTTTGCCGTTTACTTCTAACATCGGTTTACCGCAGTCTGGACAAGACTTCGTTGAAATGTTGTCATGTTTATATTTTTTATCACTCGATTTAATTTCAGCAACAATTTCTTTCGTATAGTTCTTCATTTCTGAAATGAATACTTCTTTCTTTAATTTTCCTTTAGCGATAGCTTCTAACTTTTGCTCCCATTCACCAGTTAGTGTAGGAGATTTCAGTTCTTCTGGCACTAAATCAAGTAACTGACGGCCTTTTGAAGTAATATGAATATCTTTACCACGTTTTTCAAGTAAGAACGAATTGAATAACTTGTCGATAATATCAGCTCTTGTAGCTACAGTACCTAATCCACCAGTTGATTTTAACGTGTCAGCAAGTTGTTTATTTTGAGTATCCATATATTTTGTAGGATTCTCCATTGCTGAAAGTAAAGTTGCTTCATTAAAGCGTGCAGGTGCTTTCGTTTGACCTGATGTTTGCATAATTAACTTTACAGTTAATGTATCGCCCTTTTCGATGTGGGGTAGAAGCTGCTCTTTTACGTCATCAGTTACATCATCGTCTTCAAATCGATTTTCGTATACTTCCTTCCAACCAGCATGTAAAATCGTTTTTCCACGTGCAATGAACGTTTCATTACCAACTTTGGTACGTAATGTTAGTTGCTCGTATTCGAATGCTGGGAATAAAACAGCTAAGAAACGTTTTACAACTAAATCATAAATTTTGCGTTCTTTATCTGTGAATGCTGAGAAGTTAACGTATCCTTCTGTTGGAATAATCGCATGATGATCACTGACTTTACTATCATCAACAAATGATTTATTAGTCTTGATAGGCTTTTGTAATACTTTATGTGCGAAGGGACGGTACTCTCCAACGCCACATGCTTTTAAACGTTCTGGAAGTGTTCCAACGATATCAGATGAAATGTAGCGTGAATCTGTACGAGGATACGTTAGCACTTTATGTTGTTCATATAACTTCTGCATAATGTTTAATGTTTCTTTCGCAGAGTAACCGAACTTTTTATTTGCATCACGTTGCAATTCTGTTAAATCGTAAAGACCAGGAGAGAATGACTTCTTCTGTTTCTTATCAATTTCCACAACGGTAGCATTTTGTTTATCTAAATTTTTTACAATACCATCAATTTTTTCTTTATTAAAACTACGGCTATTGCCATTTGCATCTTGCCAAGTTAGTTTTAACCTATCGGTTGTTTGAGCTTCGATACCGTAGTATGTTTGAGCTTTAAAATTTTTAATTTCCTCCTCACGACTAGCAATCATAGCGACAGTTGGAGTTTGTACACGCCCACAGTTTAATTGAGCATTGAATTTTGTTGTTAGTGCACGAGTGGCATTTAAACCGATGTACCAATCTGCTTCTGAACGTGCAACTGCTGAAGCGTATAAATTTTCATAAGCTTTACCTGGTTTCAAATTATTAAAACCATCTTTAATTGCTTTGTCTGTTACAGAAGAAATCCATAAACGCTTAATTGGTTTATTTACTTTTGCTTTTTCAATTATCCAACGTGCGACTAATTCGCCCTCTCTTCCTGCATCGGTAGCCACAATTACCTCATTAACATCATTTCGAGTAAGTTGATGTTTCACAGCATTAAACTGTTTTCCCGTTTGCTTTATAACAACTAATTTCATACGTTCTGGAAGCATTGGAAGATCTTCAAGATTCCATGTTTTATACTTATTATCATAAGCCTCAGGATCTGCAAGCGTCACTAAATGCCCAAGAGCCCAAGTCACGATGTATTTGTCACCTTCTAAAAATCCATTACCTTTTTTTGTACACTTTAATACTTTTGCTATATCACGTGCAACTGATGGTTTCTCAGCAATTACTACACTCTTTGCCATTTATTCAAACTCCTTTACTAACTATATACCGTTTAATATACCACAGTTTTCAAGAAGAACAGTAAGGGACACCTTATATATCAGCCATAATTGACATAACTCGTTTAAGAATCACCAAACAGAAGCATTAAAAAAATTAAAATTTGATTAAACAAAAAGGTTCCTACCACTCTCGGTAGGAACCTTTTATTATTAATGAATAATTTTACTTCCTTTTGCGTTCTCAACAAACTTTTCACTTGATTTGTTAATTGGTGTTTTCAGTAATAATGCAGCAACAATCATAACTACTACGAAAGCACTTAACACAAGTAAATCTCTAGTTACTATATCCCAAAGCATTCCACCTACTGTTTCACGAATTGCACTAATTGCATATGTGAACGGTAAGAACGGATAAATTGCTTGGAAGAACGCTGGTGTCATTTGAATTGGGAATGTTCCGCCCGATCCTGCTACTTGCAGTACAAGTAAAATAATCGCCATCGATTTCCCAACGTTTCCGAAAATAGAAACGAGTGAGTATACGATACAAACGAAGACTCCACCAATAAATAAACTAAATAACACAAACCAGAACTTATCGACTACGTACGTACCGAGCAAGAATATATCTCCCATCGATACGATAAACGCTTGTGAAAGACCTATCGTTAAGAATGTTAATAAACGTCCAAAGTAAATTTCATGGCTCTTATAATTCGCGCCCTCTTCGTGTACTTCTACTGTTAATAATGAAACCATTAATAATGCGCCTACCCATAATGCAAGCACTGTATAGAATGGTGACATCGCTGAACCGTAGTTCGGCATCGCAAATAATTTATTCTCTTTTAAATTTACTGGATTCGCAAAGTAATCACTTTGTTTTTCAACATCATTTTTCAATAAGCGTATGATGTCTTTTATATCCTCTTCCGATTCAAAATCACGAATTCTATTTGCTAAGTCTTTAATCTTTTTCTCAGTTTCTGGCATGTCAGCCTTAATGTCTGTTAATTTCTTTTTGCCATCTACTAAGCCTTTTGATGAATCTTCTAGTAGCTTTTTAACATCTGGAAGCTTTTTGTCTGCTTCTTTTAAAATTTGAGATGTGTTTTTAGACATACGTTTCGTACGTTCAATTGCTGTGTTAAAGTTTGGAACGATTTCTGAATCATACGTTGCTAAGAAATCGCCTAATTGAGCTGAAGCATTTTTAGTCGCTTCATTAATACTTTCTACAACCTCTTTTGTAGGCTTCTGTCCATTGTTAATTAGTGTAGTTGCTTTATTCGTAGCGTCTATACCTTTTTGAACAGAATTTTGTATTTTGTTCAATTTTGCAATTCCGCCATTAAGGTTTTTTCCGCTATTTACATCTGCTAATACCTTATTTGTGCTTTCTAGAACCGGAATCGCATCACCAATTAGATTATTAGTAGCTTGTAGTTGACCATTTAAATCGTTTAAGGCTACTTTTGTACTATCTAATCCATTAACACCTCTATTATTTACGTCTGCTATAACACCTTCTAAATTATTTTTTGCCTTTTCATATTCATTTTTCACACTATCGTATGCTTCATTTGCATCAGCTTTAGCTTGATCGACTGTGCTAACTGCTTTTTTGTAATCTGCTACAAACGTTTCATTATAATCTTTTTCCGCTTGATCGATTAATCCATTTGCTGCATCTAATTTTTGATTCGCTACATCTGTTACATCTTTCTTTACTTCTTGTCCTGTACCGATAACATTTACAATATCTTTAATACCGTTGTTTGCATTTTCCATTTTTCCTTTAAGACTGGTTAAGCGATCCACTCGCCCTTGGAAAAAGCTTTGACCAAAATCAGTCGTCGCCGATTTTTGAAGTTCAGTAAATACATTAATAAGGTATGCAATACTATCTGTACGACCTTGAAGATTTTCAGAAACCGCATTAAGGTCTTGTTTTGCCTTTTCTGGATCAAACTGGCCATTTTGCAATCCATTCACAACACTTTTTCCGTATGCTGTTCCTGCACGTGCTGAGTTTAAAACATTATTCACTGTTTGATTAATGTTTCTTGCAATATTTTTATAACCTTCATCGTTCATCTTTGAAAGATCCGGGCGTGCTGGAAACTCCGGCAATCCCTTCATACCAGAAAGGTCTATCCCTGGGTTCATTAAAAAGTTCGTAAAAGCATTGGCCTTATCCATTACATCTTTTGCTACAGTTAAATTATTTCTCATTGTTCCAGGTGCATTCTTTAATGTTTCATCATTGTTTGCAAAGAACTTATCTAAGTTCCCTAACGCTTCTTGCCCATCATTGATAACACTTTCTACAACTGGCAACTCTTTCTGAGCTACTTTTACCAGATCCTCTGCTCGAGTCGCATCATCTAACGCCTTATCCATAAGTGTATTCATTTCTGGGAACTGCGCTTCTAACTTAAAGACAAGGTCTTTTACTTTCTCGATACTTGGTAAGTTTGTTTCTAAATCGATTCCAAGGTCATTGAAGATTTTAAAAATCTCACCGTTCGCTGTTTTAACGAAGTTTTTACTAATTTCTTCCGTAATACCTGATGCACCTTTTGCTGTAATTTTCGGTGCAATCGCATTTACTTTTTCATTTACATAGTAATCAAGTTCTGGCTTTTGTGGATTTTCATCCAGAACAGTTGCAATTTTTTCAGAGAAGTCTTTTGGGATTGTAATACTTGCATAATAATCCCCACGCTCAACTCCGTAAATCGCCTGCTTTTGGTCTACAAATTTCCAACCAAGATTCTTGTTTTTCTTTAGAGAATCTACAATCTCGTCCCCGATATTGATATCTTTCCCTCTTAAATTAGAGCCTGCATCTTGGTTAGAAACGGCAATGGGAACCTCTTTTGTATTTCCATAAGGATCCCAAGAAGCTTTAATGTTAAACCATGCATATAACGATGGTAAAATCATTAATCCTAAAACAATAACAATTGCAGCCCAATGTTTAGCTACATTCCGTAAATCTGTCTTATAAATACGCCAAATTTGTTTCATAGAAGTTATCACCTAATTATATATTTTTCCTTCTTTAGAAAATGATACATACATTTTGCAATTATATCACTTTCTACATCGTGGATTAAACGAAAATACACTATTTTTCCCATTAAATATTTCACTTACTTCATTATATAACGAAGTAAAAAAAGTATGCATACAAAATGACCAAATTAGTTTTACATTCAATAATAACAAATATATAGGAAATGTCATAAAAAGTACAAGTATTTTCTCTTGGAAATACTTGTATTCCTCAAAAAAATCCTCACAGCTTTTCATCATCTGTGAGGATTTCTTCTATTATATATCTACTTGTACTTCTACACCGAAATGATCTGAAATTACATTTCTGTTCGTATCATTAAAAATGACTTTTGAAGAACGAACTTTTTCACTTTGGTTACACAATATTAGATCGATTCGTAAATTATGTTTATTTTTATCCCAACCAGCAATTTCACCTTGGACAGTCGTTCCTTCGTCCTTCTCTGCTGCTAGTTCATATGTGTCATACAAACCTTTTTGCATCATATACTCATAACCCTCTCCTTGCAAGCGGGCATTATTATTAAAATCACCCATTAAGAAGGAAAGTTCATCGCGATTTACACGCTCCATTAAACGATCAACTTGACCTTTGAATGACTCTTCTTCATCATTCCACCAACCGAGGTGACAAGAGTAAAACGTGATGTTCTTACCATTATAAGCAATTGTTGCACTTACAATTTTGCGTGTTTTCCAATACGTTGTATCCTTATTTTCTGATACAAAAAACGTATCTTCTTTTATAACATTATGTTTCGTTAGAATCGCTAATCCTTCTTCATACACATCATATCCAATATGAGAGAAATCCCAAGTAATATTGTAATCTTTTACGTGTAACGCTTTTAACTCTTCTAATAGTAAAAGTCCAAAATTATCTTTTTTCTTGTGACCGCATACATTTTCAGCTTGTATAGACTGACTTACTTCTTGCAATGCGATCACATCATAATCTTCTTCTTGAATGACTTTAGCAAGATATTTTATCTTTTCTAGTTGATTCTCTTCTTGCCAAGAGTGACAGTTTAAAGTTAGCAATCTCATCTTATTACGCACCTAACATATCTTGAATGTCTGACTTTAATACGTCAGCTTTCGGGCCATATACTGCTTGTACACCTTTATCTTTTACGATAAGTCCTAAAGCACCATTTTGTTTCCATTGTGCTTCTGGTGCAACAACATCTAAATCTTTTACTGTTACACGTAAACGCGTCATACAAGCATCTACGTCAGCAATATTTTCTTTACCACCTAATAAATCAATAACTTTTGTTGCTAATGAACCATCTTGTACATTTCCTGTTCCTTCTGATGACTCATCTTCATTATCAATGTAGTTACCTGCACGGCCTGGTGTTGGTAAGTTGAACTTTTTAATTAAGAAATTGAATAATGTAAAGTTCAGACCGAAGAATACTAATGAAACGATAACGAAATTGATTAAATCTCTAGTTAGTCCTGCATTAACCATCATCGGTGTACGAGTAATTAACTCAATAAATCCAAATGCATGAACACGTAAATTAATTAAATCTGCTAATGCGAATGCAAGTCCTGTTGTAATTGCATATACAACATATAATACTGGAGCAATAAACATGAACATGAATTCAATTGGTTCTGTTACACCTGTTAAGAATACTGCTAATGCTGCTGATAAGAACATTGGTTTATATTTTGCACGTTTTTCTTTATCAACATTACGGAACATCGCGAATGCAATCCCCATTAACGCTGCTGTTGAACCGATAACTTGTCCAGCTTTGAAACGAGCTGGTACAACATTATTTAATAGATCGTTATATGCTTTTGTATCTCCATTTGCTAATAAGTTATTTAAATCTGTAATCCATGCAAGCCATAATGGATCTTGTCCTGCTACAATTTGTCCAACTTTTGAGCCAGTTAACATCGTATATGTTCCGCCTAGCTCTGTGTAGTTCATCGGAATCGTTAACATATGGTGTAAGCCAAATGGTAATAGTAAACGCTCTAACGTTCCATATACAAACGGTGCAACAACTGGTGCGCTATCTTTAGATGCTGCAATCCAGCGACCAAATTCATTTAATCCACTTTGGATGAATGGCCATAAAAGTGATAATACAATTGCAGTGACTGTAGACCAAACAATTACAACGAATGGTACAAATCGTTTTCCGTTAAAGAATGCTAATGCCTGTGGCAGTTTGTTATAGTTATAATATTTGTTATATAGAGTAGCTCCTAAGAAACCTGTGATAATCCCTACGAAAACTCCCATGTTTAATGCTGGTGCACCAAGTACAGAAGTAAAGTAATCTTTTACAATTAAATCTCCTGCTAATACTGAAGAAACTTTCGCTTTTGAATCCGCTAACATTTCAGCGTTTACGCCAAATATAGCTCCTGTAATTCTGTTCGTTAAGACGAATGCTAATAGCGCTGCAAATGCACCACCTGCGCGATCTTTCGCCCAAGATCCCCCAATTGCTACTGCGAATAAGATGTGTAGATTTGTAATAATTGCCCAACCGATGTCTTCCATTACGCGAGCGATTGTATGAACTGCGTTAATATCCCCAGCAGACATCCCAATTAACTTACCGATAGAAATCATTAAACCAGCTGCTGGCATTACAGCTACAACAACTAATAATGCTTTCCCGAACTTTTGCCAAAAATCAAAAGACGTAATTTTCATCTGTTCTTCCTCCCCTTTATTTATAACAACATAATGATTTAAATTATAATTTCTGTTTCCATTATGAAAACGATTCCTTATGTTACTTTATTTTTATCTTTACGCAACCGTTTTCATAAATCTATTTTAATAAAAGCGTTTTCACTTTGCAATAGAAATTTATTATTTTTCATAAAAAAAGATGCTCTAAGAGCATCTTTTTTTATTACGAAATGCGATAAACCCTTGTTTCATAAGGTTTTAACGTGATTGAAGTTACTTGTTCGTGTTCCGCAACTTTATAGTTATTTAAAAGCAAACGTTTGCGTTCCAGTGCAAATGAACCCTCATTATACACCGCTTCCTCTTTTGAGATATTACTAATTACAACGATTTTTTCATCGTTTAATGTACGAGTATATACATAAATTTGCGGATCATCTTCTAAAAGTAAATCGTACGTACCGTAATTCAGTACATCATGCTCTTTTTTCAGGGCAATCATTTTCTTATAGAAGTTGAAAATAGAGTTTTCTTCATTCTTTTGCTTTTCAACATTAATTTCTTTGTAGTTTGGATTCATACCAAACCAAGGTGCACTTGTTGTAAAGCCAGCATTCATCTCATCGTTCCACTGCATAGGTGTACGTGAATTATCGCGGCAAGAAGCCCATATAATCTCCATCATATCTTGATGTGATACACCCTCTGCAATTTTCTCGCGATATAAATTTTTAATTGCTACATCATCGTAATCTTCAATATTTGGGAATTGAACATTCGTCATCCCAATTTCTTGTCCTTGATAAATAAACGGTGTACCGTGCATAAAGAAATACATTGCTCCAAGAGCTGTTGCACTTTCACGCCAATATTGTTTATCATCTCCCCAAGTTGAAACGATACGTGGCTTATCGTGATTCTCAATATATAAAGCATTCCATCCTTTATTTTCTAACCCTTTTTGCCATTTCGTTAATACCTTTTTCAATCCTACAACATCAAGATCTTTCTTCTTCTCTGCATCCCATAAACTTAAATGCTCGAATTGGAATACCATATTGAACTTACCTTGCTCTTCTCCAACCCAAAGCTCAGCATCTTCAATTTTAACGCCGTTCGCTTCACCAACAGTCATAATATCGTACTTAGAAAACGTATTTTCCTTTAACTCTTCTAATAAAGGTTGAATACCATCCACATTCATATGTTTATCAAAAGATGGTACATACTTTAGTTCTTTTGGGTTTGGCATATCTTTAAAGCCATCTTCTTTTTTAATATGGCTAATTGCATCCACTCGGAAACCATCAATTCCTTTATCAAGCCACCAATTAACTGTATCGTATAACACTTCGCGAACTTCTTTATTCTCCCAGTTTAAATCTGGTTGTTTACGCGAGAATAAATGTAAATAATATTGTCCTGTTACTTCATCATATTCCCATGCCGAACCATTAAAAATACTTTCCCAATTGTTTGGTTCCGCACCATCTTTACCATCGTGCCAAATATACCAATCACGCTTCGGATTGTCTTTAGATGAACGAGACTCAATAAACCATGGATGTTCATCACTTGTATGATTAATAACTAAATCAATAATAAGCTTCATATCACGCTTATGAACTTCATCTAGTAAAGCATCAAAGTCTTCCATCGTACCAAACTCATCCATGATATCTTGATAATCACTAATGTCATAACCATTATCATCATTAGGTGACTTATACATTGGACAAATCCAAATTACATCTATACCTAAATCTTTTAAATAATCTAGTTTCGCAATAATACCTTGTAAATCTCCAATACCATCACCATTTGAATCCATAAAGCTTCGTGGATAAATTTGATAAGCAACTGCTTCTTTCCACCATGTCTTTTTCATAGTCATTCTCTCCTTTTGCATCCCATCAGAATTTTATGCAAACGTTTTCGTAACACTATCATAACAAAATATGAATAGTTTGCAACTGTTTTCATTGAACTCTATGTAGATTCCTTATTCTTATGCTTTATTTATTTCTCACAAAAGCAAATCTCATTCCTCACCTGCTCTTGTCCACTCACGTTACATACGCTGGGTTAAAGATTTACGAGAAAGCTTAGATCCTTATACACTAGGTGACTATGTCAATTGGCCTGATATTGATATCAAAAATTGGCAAGTTAGTTATTATGGCCCTAATTTTCGAAAGCTACGAAAGGTGAAGACCTTATATGACCCGTGCAACGTTTTTCGGTTTCAACAAAGCATTCCTCTTTTTCATACGTAAAAAAGGAAGAACAGAATGTTGTTCTTCCTTTTTACATTGAAAATCGTTCAATTGTTTGTTTCAAGTCCGCTGCTTGCTTCTCTAAATCCTTTAATAGTTGATCGATTACTACCATATTTTTAGATTGTTGCAACGTCACACGTGCTACTTCTTGTGAACCAGCTGATGTTTCCTCAGCAATTGCTGCTACAGCCTTCGTCTGTGCTCCTGTTTGATGAATGTGACTCACTTGTTCGTTCATATAGCCACTAATTTGCTTCGTTGCATCGGCAACTTCCATAATACTTGACGACATTTCTTTTAAAATTAATTCCGTAGCTGCCCCACGTTGTGCCTCTTCTTTAGCTGTTTTCACTTGCTCTGTCATTTTTAATGCGACTTGTTGGACTTCTTCTTGCATATTCCGTAATAACTGCGATATGTTTCTTGCAGAATGATCGCTTTCATCAGCAAGTTTACGTACTTCTTCAGCTACAACTGCAAAGCCCCTTCCATGCTCTCCAGCACGAGCTGCTTCAATCGAAGCATTCAGTGCTAATAAATTCGTTTGACTAGCAATTTCACTCACAACAGAAACAATATGTTCCACTTGTTTCATTCGTTCTTCTAACTTCTGTACATTTTGCATCGAATTTTCATTTTCTTTTGCCAATGTTTGAATACCTTGAATTAAAGAAGTAAAGACTCGTGTACTTTGCCCTAAAGCTTGAACCATTTCTAAAGACAACTCATCAGACTGTTTTGCTTTTTCTCCTACTTCACTCGCAATGGAAGTTGTTGTATCAACAGCCGAAACAATCGCCTGAATGGAAGCTGCTGATTGCTCAGCGCCAGAAGAAATCTCTGCAAGGGTTTCAGACACACCGCGTGCTTGCTTTGTCGCTTCCCCTGTTTGCCTTCTAATTTGCTGAACTTGATTATTTGTATACGAAAATGTAGTATCAATATTTTTTACCATACCTCTTAAATTCCCTAGCATCATATTAAATGCAACACTTAAAGATTTAATCTCATCATCTGTTTTTGGTAATGGGACATCTTCACGAATATCGCCATCGGCCGCCTTCCTTGCAGCCTCCTCCAATTTTCGAAGCGGTTTAATTAAAAAGACTGCTGCTCCATACGCTAAAATTCCAGACCATACTACACCTAATAACATAACGATAATATTATAGACAGTTTGACTTACATAGCTTTGAAAATAATCGTATATTACGTAAATAAAAAATATGCTTGTTGAATATGTAATAAAAGCTAAAACTGTAGTAAATAGCATAAGTTGTATACGTAAACCAAAGGAAAAAGTTTTCTTCTCCTTTTCCATTTCTCATTCCTCCTCATAAGTAATATACATACTATCTATATATTATTATCCATATTTTCCTTATAGAAAGATATATCGATTTTTGTTTTTTTATTTACATATTCATTACATTACTTTTTCTGTATATAAAATAAAAATAATGTATACTTTTATTTGGATGCCAATTATATATTCAACTAAATAATGTAAGGTTAGGTGATTCGATGTTAAAAATTTTATATCGTTTAAATGTGATAAACAGATTGGTATTATTAGTGGCAGTACCCATTCTTTCCATACTAATTATTAGCGTTGTAAATTATATAAATTTACAACAAATGCACAAATAGCTTCAAACAGTATATGTAGATCGTCTACAACCTATTAAATGGCTAGGCTCTATTGAAAGTAGCATGTATCAAGAGTTTAGTTATGTAAAGGAACTCATTATTACTGAAGATGAGAATCGACGTACTACAATTTTAACTAAATTAAATGATGCAAATAAAGAAACCGAAAAATTACGAGCTCAATATGAAAATACATATGTAACAGGCGAAGAAAAAAAGCTCCTCAACCAATATAAAGAAAAGCTTGCAAACTATGAAAAGCATCGTGCTCAAATGCTTGATCTCATTAAAGAGAATAAACTTAATCAAGCATATTCATTTTATCTAACTACAGTTGAACCTAATTTATCGGCTACAGTAGATGCTTTAAAAAGTCTTAGTGATTACAACGAAAAGATAGCTGAAAGTCTGTACAACGACAGTGAACACTCTTATAAGCAAGTGATAAGCGTAACCATTACTTTATTCATTGCATGTTTAGTTCTTTGTATTCTTATTTCCTTATTTACTGCTAAATCTATTATCAATCCAATCAACTCATTACGGAACATAATGAATACAGCTGGAAAAGGTGATTTAACCGTTGCTGTACCAAAACAATATCGTCATGAATTCGGTCATATGTTTAATAGTTTTGATCAAATGATATTAAATTTACAGCAAATTATTAACAATGTGATTCAAACAAGTACAAAAGTAAAAGGCTCTACAAACCACATTGTTGAAACAGCAACCGTTTCCTCTTCCACTATGGATAACATTGCAAATGCAATGAAGCAGTTGTCTCACCATATTAATGATCAGTCTGCAAATATTAAAGATAGTTCTACAGCAATGGATGAAATAGCAAATAGCGTGCAAAGCATAGCTGAATCTTCTACAACGATTTCAAACTTAGCTATTTCTACTTCTGATAAGGCAAATGTAGGAAGCAAAATCATTGAGAAATCCATTTTTCAAATGACAACTATCCATACCGTCATGGATGAAATATATAAAGTGGTAGATCAATTAGTTGCTCGTACACAAGATATCGATAAAGCATTACAAACTATTACTTACATTTCTGAACAAACAAATCTATTATCTTTAAACGCTGCCATTGAATCTGCTCGCACCGGTGAACATGGAAAAGGATTTGCAGTTGTGTCTGAAGAAGTTCGTAAGCTTGCTGAATAATCAAAACAAGCAGCTACAGATATAACAAAACTAAACTTACTCGTACAAAATGATACAAAAGATGTAGTCAATTTTATGGGGAAAGGCCAACAAGAAATTCAAGAAGGCATTCATGCCGTTCAAAATGAAAAATTAGCATTCCATAATATTGTGAATCATATTAATGAGGTTACAGATCAAATACAAGATATAACAGCAAGTGCAGAAGAAATGTCGGCAAGCTCAGAAGAAATAAATAGCGCCCTTATTAATATCTCTTCAATTTCACAAAATATAGTTTCGGAGACTAATTATACATCCCAATCTTCACAAGCCCAGTCGGTATCAGTACAGGATATTACAAATATGTCCCTTCAAATGCAAAAACTTGTTGAAGAATTAGAAGCGTTCGCAACTCAATTTAAAATTAAAAACTTGTAACCATGGGAAAGACTACCTAATTTAGGTGGTCTTTCTATTTTAATTATACATTCAGATTTACTTATATAAGAACTGTCCTCCGAAAAAAATGAAGGATTCTGACAATTTATAGCTAATAACAGAAATAAGGAGCAACATTTGTAAAATATATTTTTGACTGGGGGTTTTGTATGATTCAGGTTCGAAATCTAGTAAAATCATTCGGCTCACTTAATGTTTTAAAAGGAATTGATTTAGAAGTAAAAGAAAAAGAAGTTGTTGTTTTAATTGGTGCCAGTGGTTCCGGTAAAAGTACATTACTTCGCTGTCTTAACTTTTTAGAAATGTACGATGAAGGTGAAATTCACTTACAAGGTGAACGAATTGATCCTAAGCATTCAAATTTAAACAAAGTCCGTGAAAATGTCGGTATGGTTTTTCAGCACTTTAACCTCTTTCCCCATATGACCTCACTAGAAAACATCATAGAAGCACCTATTCATGTAAAAAAATTAGAAGCAGCAAATGCAAAGGATATCGGAAATCAGCTTTTGCAAAAAGTCGGCCTACAAGATAAAGCAGATGTGACGCCTCACCTCCTGTCAGGTGGTCAAAAACAGCGCATTGCCATTGCACGAGCTCTTGCTATGAACCCTAAAATTATGCTATTTGATGAACCTACCTCAGCCTTAGACCCTGAACTTGTTGGAGAAGTATTGCAAGTTATGAAAGAACTTGCTGAAGAAGGAATGACCATGGTTATCGTTACTCATGAAATGAATTTCGCAAGGGATGTAGCCGATCGCGTCATTTTTATGGATGATGGGAAAATTGTCGAAGACGCTCCGCCAACGCAATTCTTTTCAGCTCCATCACATGAACGAGCAAAACAATTTTTACGCAACGTTTTATAATGTAACTTCTGTTTCAAACGAAAAGAAATACATTCATACGGTGCACAACTCAATAACATACTTAAAACCATCCGTATGATCAATATATAGGAGGGGTTTTATGAAAAGAAAACTATTAACCATTGTTGCGAGTATTACATTATGTACATCCTTCATACTAGGAGCCTGTAGTAAGGAAAGTGCTACTACTTCTTCAAATGGTGAAAAAGAATTCCGTTATGCGATGAGTGGCTTATATAAACCTTTTAACTATAAAGAAAATGACGGAAAGCTTGCCGGTTTTGATGTGGAAATTGGTGAGGCACTTGCGAAAAAAATGAATATGAAACCCACTCCTATTACAAATCCGTGGGAAACACTAATTCAAGGTCTACAATCGAAAAAATATGATGCTATATTGGGCAGTATGGCAATTACAGAAGAACGCTTAAAAGCTGTTAATTTCTCAAATCCTTATTATCGTTCTGGTGCCCAAATTTTTGTGGCTAAAAAGAATACATCTATCTCTTCTCCAGAAGATTTGAAAGGTAAGAAAATTGGTGTTGTAAAGGCTAGTACCTTTAAAGCCCTTGTTGCAAAACATACAGATCAAATCACAGAATATGACAGCGATATTACTGCACTTATGGACCTAGAGCCTGGGCGTGTTGACGCAGTAATCACTGATCAAATGGTCGGTTTACGTATGATCAAAGAAGGTAAATCAAATATAAAAGAAGCTGGAAAACCATTAAATCTGGATGAAATGGGAATTGCTATTCGGAAAGATGATAAAGAAATGGTTGAGAAAGTAAATAAAGCTTTAGATGAAATTATTAAAGATGGTACGTATGAAAAAATCAGTAAAAAATGGTTTGGGCGTAATATTCTCGGTGAAGAGGAAAAAACAAAGTAAATTTGCTAGTCAAATGTTTCATACATTATGCCCCACTTTTTATGTGGGGTATTTCATTCCCTACCAAAATCCATACAATATGAGGTGACACATATGTTTGAAATTTTCATGTCTACTTATCCCACACTCTTAAAGGCTACTATTGTCACATTACAATTAACATTAACTTCCCTAGTACTCGGTTCACTAATTGGATTACTATTCGCTTTTTTTCGAATCTCTAGCAATAAGATTTTAAATAGTATTGCTCATGTATATATCGCCATTATTCGCGGTACACCTTTAATTGTTCAAATTGCCATTCTCTATTTTGGGATTACATCCGTTGTTGTTTTCACTCCTTTTTGGGCAGGAGCAATTGCTTTAGCAATCCATAACGGTGCATATATTACTGAAATTTTCCGCGGATCCATTCAATCTGTCGACCGTGGACAATTAGAAGCCGCTCGCTCTCTAGGTATGCCTTACCCTTTAGCAATGCGCCGTATTATATTGCCGCAAGCATTTCGTCAATCTCTTCCTCCTTTAGGAAATCAGTTTATTATTGGATTAAAGGATTCTTCGCTCGTTGCATATGTAGGATTGTCCGAATTATGGGGATCAGGTTTATCAATTGCTGCAGGTAACTTCCAACAATTAGATACATACATAATCGTTGGTTTATATTACCTCGTACTTGTTCTTCTATTTACTTATTTTGTTAATCTTTTAGAGAAACGATTACAAAGAAAAGAAACAAATTCAGTTCAATTTAGCAAAAAGAATAAAAAAGAAGTCTCTTTATAAAAAAAAAGCAAGCCTGAATGGCTTGCTTTTTCACTGCAAAATATATCAATTTTTACTGATTTATTTTTTTAATACTCTCTTCTTCCTCTATATGTTCCTCACGATATGAAATATTATGAGGATCTAGTCCATTTCCTAAAGAACCATAGAAATGCTCTCTATGCGGATCCACTAATTCACTTCCTTGATAATACACACGTGGTGTATTCCATAGCGCTGCCAAAGCTTTTGTCATTGGCATCTCATGATAGCGTTCCGGCCACATTTCTTTAATTTTATCTTTTACTAACGGATAGTATTTAGAGCTCATAGCAGGGAACAAATGGTGTTCCGTATGATATGAGAAATTGAAATGTAAAACGTCTACCCAACGCGGCACTGTTACTGATAAACAGTTTGCTAACGGATCATTTACTGGAACAATTGGATTTAAGCGGTGATTTGTTGCGATATATGCCATTACAATAAAGTTAGCAATTAACAACGGAATCACATATGCAAATAACCATTTTCCTGGTCCCATAATAAACAATAAACTAATCCAAACTGTCCAAGGCAAAAGAAGTTGAAGCCATACAGATTTTTGATTGGATGACTTAAATTCTTTTATAAAATGAAAGAACATTCGAGTCGAATGCAATGTAAATTGAATGGTTAGTGACAGAAAACTAAAGAATGAACGTACATGAAGAGGCATACGATATACCCAGCTCAAAAACTTACTCTTTTTAAGCTTCTCAAGTGTCGGCCATGCATCTGGATCATTCTCTTCATGTTGTGTATGAACGTGATGCGTTGCATTGTGCCACTTTCTCCAAAGTTTAGGTCCTGTTGATAATGGCATAAACGCAATTGCTCCTAAGAAATCTCGAAGCCATGCCTTTCTTACAACAGTTCCATGTAAAATTTCATGCCCTAAAAACCCAAGTGAAGCAAAACATAACCCAAGAACAATCGCAATTCCTAGATTCGCCCACACATTCAATTCAAATACACCAATCGATATTAATCCCGCCAATGCCACAAGCAAATAAGCCAGTCCACCAAATAAACGAGTAGGAACTGGTTTAAATGCTTTTTTCGGCAAATGTGGTGATACACGTGCTGCATACCACCCAAACGTATGAAGCTCCTTCATCCTTTTGCCCCTTTCTTATGCCGCGTCTCGCGCAACTTACATATATCAATTCTTGCTTCCAGATTGATTTTACTAGCTGATTAAAAAGCATCTATGTATAAGGAAAATATACTCACTCTATCGTCACTTATTTTTTCGCTTTTATTATCAATGAAAAACATTTCTCTTTTTACTCTCTATCAACCTTTCCACATGATGAATCATATCAATAGAATTTCCATATTGTCAACAACTTTTATGACCTAGTAATAAAAGTTGGTTATATTTTTATAATTATACTTTATTTCACTAAAGAAAAAACATAGGATTTATAAGGTTTCGTCCATTATGCATCTACATACACTGACATACTATAGACTCTAACTTATTCAAGAATTCTCTATGTAAACAACAAATAAACTCACCTTGATCTAGCTTTACACAACTCCTATCTCTTCATACCGACGACATTAAATAATTATATTAAAATAATTCCATCTTTCTTTTAATAAAAATAGACTCTTTCTAAAACAGCACACATGAATTTCATATCATATGGAAATATTAAAAGGAAAATTGTTCTAAAATCGGGAGGTTTCTATAATGACAAGCGATACATTTCCACAATTCCCATTATCTTATTGGATTGAATCTACTCAAATCCCTGCTTTTCCCCCTTTATCCGAAAATATAAAGACGAAAGTCGCTGTTATCGGTGCTGGTATTACAGGTATTACTACTGCCTATTTACTTGCGAAAGAAGGCATCGATGTTGTTTTAATTGATTCTGGTCTTATTTTAAACGGAACAACTGGGCATACAACAGCAAAGGTAACAGCTCAACATGATCTTATTTATGATGAGTTAATAAGTCATTTCGGTTTGGAAAAGGCAAGGCTTTACTATGAATCAAATAATCATGCTCTACAATTCATAAATGAGACTGTGCAAACATATAAAATCGACTGTAATTTCTCAAATGAAGATTCATATTTATATACAACTACTGATAATGGATTAAGAAATTTATCGAAAGAATATGAAGCCTATCAAAAATTAAATATATCTTGTGACTATGTTCAATCTCTATCGATTCCTATTCCCGTACAATCTGCACTGGTCATGAAAAACCAAGCACAATTCCATCCCCTTCTTTATTTGAAAACACTTTTAGAAAAGTTTGTGGAGATGGGCGGCAAAGTTTATGAACAAACAACCGCTATTGATGTGGAAAAGGGTGATTATCCACAAGTCATTACAAAGGGCGGACATCGCATCACTTGTGAATATGTTGTCTCTTGTTCACATTTTCCTTTTTATGATGCGAATAGCTTTTTCTTTACGCGAATGTATGCTGAACGATCTTATGCTCTAGCAATCAAAGCAAAAACGGATTATCCAGGTGGCATGTATTTAAGTATTGACGATCCAAAACGTTCCTTACGCTATACAACAAACAATGGGGAAAAATTAATTTTAATTGGCGGAGAAAGCCATAAAACAGGACAAGGAATAAACACGATGCTTCATTACGAAGCACTGTATTCTTTTGCGGAAGCAACTTTTGGAGTAGATGAGGTTCCCTATAGATGGTCAGCACAAGATTTAATCACGCTAGATAAGCTTCCTTATATCGGACATATTAACGAAAGGAATCCAAATATATTTGTTGCAACTGGATATCGTAAATGGGGAATGACAACTGGAACTGCTGCCGCTCATTTACTGAAGGACTCCATTCTAAAAGTCCACAGTCCTTATAAAGAGCTATATGCACCTTCACGCTTCCATGCAAATCCAGATATAAAAACGTTCCTCTCCCAGAACATTGATGTTGCGAAACATTTAATTGAAGGAAAGATCGAAACCGCATTACGTAAACCAGAAGATCTCGAAGTTGGTGAAGGATCTGTCGTGCATGTTAATGGGAAACGAGCAGGTGCTTATAAGGACAAAGATGGAAAATTACATATTGTCGATACAACTTGTACACATCTTGGCTGTGAGGTTGAATGGAATAATGGTGATTGTACTTGGGATTGTCCTTGTCACGGTTCCCGCTTTTCAATTGAGGGCGATGTTATGGAAGGTCCAGCAGATCAACCGTTAAAGCGAGTTGATAATGAGTAAACAAATAAAGAAGTTCAACAGGAATCCTGTTGAACTTCTTTATT
>NZ_BPLI01000072.1:0-3091 GCF_019656175.1 Bacillus sp. BML-BC051 | reverse complement strand
TTCCGCATCCATCGCCTTTTTTTGTTTCTCTATTTCTAGAGAATGCTTTTTTAAATCCTTAACGGTATCAACACCAATCGTTTTATCATTTAAAATTCCATCTTTGTAGATGTGTGGTATTTCCTTTTTCAAAAATGTATCTAAATCTTGGTGGAATGTCTTTAAATCTTTTCTTGTTAAAACCTCTTTGGCTGAAACTTTTTCCCGTTGTTTTTTCTCGTCCCAAACAACAGGCATAAAAGCAAAATGCATATGAGGTGTTGTTTCGTCCTTATGTACGTTAGCGGACAATACATTTTTTTCACCGCCATAACGATTCGCTAAAAACTCATAGGTTTTTTCAAAAAATTCACGTTGTTCTTTTTCTGAAGTCCCCTTCAAGTTTTCTGGTAACGTAACAACCCAATCACTACAAACTTTTACATCTTTCCGATTCAAACAATGTACTTCACGTAATCGATCATTCATGCGGGAAAGTGTATCTCCTTCTTTTTCGCATAAATCATAATTTAAATTTGACCGCTCATTATCAATCTCTTGATTCGAATGATTTTCTGTTTTTCTGTCCCAATGAATCGATAATCCTTGTACGCTGCCTTTTGTATATTTTTCTACATGAGCCACAAGTAAGCCCCCCTTTTGGTAATCAACATAGCACGAAGATTGAGAGAATCCAATAATTTGGTCTAGCACGTTATACCAAATTTCATTTGGACGTGCTCTGCGAGGCTCGTTGGCTTCGCCAAACCATGCCTTGCATGGCAAAAAAACCTCGGACTTTGTCCGAACCTACAAGGGGAACTCTTCCCCTTGACCCCATCAATCGAACTCCCCAACCCCTCAATCCTTGAGGGACTCCCTCGCCGGTTGGCAGGCCAAAACGTTTGACGTTTTGACAGGCCAAGAGGTTGAAGAATCAATTGCACGTGTCAATTCCTTAATGCTCCTTTCATGGATCAGCACAAACCGCTGACCCCTTCCAGTCCGCTTACCATTGACACTTACCGCTAATTTTTCCTTTTCCAACAATCGCTTTGCAAATTACTCCAAACATATGTGTTTCCTATTCGAATGAATATAAGAGTAAAGTACATAATAAATATGAAATATACCTTCAACCTTCAACTGTTACCCCTAAAAAGAACCCTATCCAACATTAGGGTTCTTTTTTCATACCAAGCCAAAAATAAAAAAGGCTTATCCAGTTATATACACATTTTTGTCCCCTGCATACACTACTTATGTACAACTGCCTACTTGATAAATTGCCATACAACAGAGTGATTGAAAGGGGATTTTATGAATTATTCATTTAATAAATCTGATAAATTAATCCCTTTTAAAAAGAACTACGGGTGTTCAAAAACAGCCTGTAGGGACCCTTGTAGTTCAATACCAATAAAAAAGTCAAAATCCTATATAGTGGATTTTGACTTTTTTATTGGTATCCCCCTTGTTTTTGGGTGTGAGTGCTGGCTGGGGGTTTGGGGGCTAGCCCCCAGGAACTTAACGTAATTTTATATGGCATTAGTGAAATTCTTGAACGATAGATCAAGGCGGTTCGGCAGGTACAATTGCTAGTCCAAGTCGTGCAACTTAAATCCTCGTTTTTGGTATGTTCGGCTTGGCGACATGCTCACACCTGCCGAATTTCACAATGCAATAGCAAAAGAGTGGAGATTTTTTGAGTGGTTTTCTCAAAAAATACTACTCGACTATTGCATTGTGGAAAGCCCTCTAAAAAAAATGAAAAAAGAATATATTTAAGGCGATATTTATCGCCTTAAATATATAGAAAAGAGTAAGCAGGGGGTAAAAAGTAGATTTTAAGCTGATATATAGCTATTGAAGGGCATTTTCTTTGGTCTAATTTTTTATACTTTTTGGTCTAATTTTTTATACCTTTTGGTCTATTTTTTTTTGACCTTTTGGTCTAATTATGATAAAATGGAAATACAAAAATATAGGAGAAAGGTGATAATATGCCAAAACAAAAAACTGAAAACGAAATAATATATAACGGTAAAAGTCGATGGAGAAACCTAGATACAGGTGAAATAATAGAAACTGATGAAGTCATAAAGAAAACTCCTAGAAATGGTTTTATGATCACATATTTAACTGCAATCGTTCAATTAATAGATAGTTTAGGTAATAAAAAAATGCAAGTTGTAAAATACATATTAGAAAACATGGACAAATCAACAAATACGTTAATTATAACTACAAGAGAATTGACCGAAAAAAGCAAGGTATCTAGACAAACTGTAATAGACACATTAAAAACACTGGAGCAAGCCCAAATAATTACTAGAAGAACTGGAGCAATAATGATACATCCAAGCCTTGTTCATCGTGGTAAAGATACAAAAGAGAAATACTTACTTGCTAGATTCGAAGATTTTAATAATAATAAGGCTCCAATTAATGCAGTTGAATAAACCGCCCAAGAATTGATTCTAAGGCGGTTTTACCTTTCCATATCATATCCTCGTTGTTTAGTCATTTCGTTTTTATGTTCACGCTCAAAGTAATCCTCTACTTCCCTTCCAACTAGTTCATTCTTAACAAGCCCTCTAAACGTTTTAAATTGCTCTTTAAAGACTTTTTTCGTTTGTTGATATAAAACCTTTACGTTTATCTTCAAATCGTTTATATGAGCTTGTAACGAGCCTATTTTTGTATGTAATTCTTTATTTCTCTCTCTCAACTCCGCATTAATCTGATGAGATGCTTTTAAATTGTTAGACAAGCCCTCTACTTGCAGGTGTAATTTTTTATTTTCTTCCACCAAATCTGTACTTTGCAAACGTTCATAATCCCTTTTGACCATATAGGCAGCGTTCACCATTTTTTGTACTCTTTTCAATTCGTTCGTTCCAATAATCCAATTCCCAGTGTTTTTGGTTATCGTTTCTGTTTTAAATAATCCTTTTTTCACAACCTCTGTTTTTTTCTCTTTCCCTTTTGCATTGATTTTGATTTCTTGTGGTAATTGTTCACTGAGATCTAAAAGCTTTTTCTTTTTACTTTCAAATTCTTTATCTAAAGATTGGATTTTTCTCTCCAAGTCTTTTTCTTTTATCTTTAC
>NZ_BPLI01000071.1:0-12106 GCF_019656175.1 Bacillus sp. BML-BC051 | reverse complement strand
AGCGCGAACCGGACATTGTTATTGCACCAATGACTCATACTAAACTATTAGATAAATATGAGAACCTGGGTGCTAAATCGGCTGTATTTCAGCAGTTAATTCAAAATCTATATATTACTCTAGCTTTAACAAAAGAAAACGGAAAAGAGTTCTGTGAGGGATCATCAGCGTTTAGTGAAAATGAATATAAAGAAAGACAACAACTATTAGAATCTGAATTGGGAAATTTAAAAGAAGTGGCTTCCCAGTTTATCGATGGCTTGTCTGGAACAGTTGAGATCCAATCTATAAATAAATGATTCTGGCCATAATATAAAACGAGAAAAAGAGAGTCCTTGAACATAACCATATAGGTTAATAGGTCTCTCTATTTTTTATTGTCTACTTTTTATATGAATTATATTAAGAATCCTCATCATTAATGGGCTCCTTCCAGATTTTTATTTTGTTGTTTATTTTGTTTTTGATAACAAAATTATCTTCGTTATAACGCAAACCATGTTTTTTAGCTTGTTTAAATAAATAGGTCTTTAATTGCATTTTTTGACTAAGAATACCATAGTAACTAGGGAAATTATTAAAACGCTTGAATGCACCATATAGTTTGTTCATCTGTTTTAATCCCGCATTATGGCTAATATCCTCTTTCAACTTTTTATAAGTATCTTTACTTAAATAGAATGTGTAGTTACCACTTCCACCTTTTTTAGGTCGAAATCGTAGCACAAAAGACACCAACTCCGAAATTTTAATTTCGAGTGGCTGTTTTCGAATATCAAAAAATTCATCCTCTATCTCAAATTTAATTTCTCCAACTGTGTGCAACATAACAACCACGTTATGCCAACGCATGTAGTAAAAATTTGCTTCTCCTTTTTTCTTTTGTCTAGCCCTTTGAAACTTAGATTTCCTAGCTCCATAGCGCTCAATTAACCGTTTATCAATATCACTTGCTTTGTGCAATTTTTTTTCAGGAATATACGTAATATGCCAGTAATAATAACCTCTGGAAACCAAGTACGCCAACATCCTCAGTAGTGCTTGCCAACTCGCTAATTCATAATCAAATCTAGTGTCCTTCATGCAGCCACCTCCCAGTGACATAAAAACGTCGATGAATAACAGAACACAAAACCGCCAGGTTTAAGAAGCAGACTTCTCTTGCCACAGAAAAGTCTTGATCGCCTCTCCTTAATGTCTTTTTACATACGGTGAATTCTTTCGGTCGTCTTTATAGATAGGTACCACCCTATCAGAACACGCTCTTCCACTACCCAGCAGAATCACTTAAAACCTACTCAAATTCGCTCTCAGTCCTCGCATTACGCTCCTAATTTAGGTACCACCCTAAATGTATAGAGGTAACCGTTCGGACCTTCCCACGTTAGTTATAAATGTCTAAAATCATAGTCAGGTCGCTCCAACATAATTTGTATGCATATAGCATGGGGCAGAATATAGAAGCTCCCCCTTACTCACCTTTCGGTTTTGGGTACATTATGTCTTCAAAGCACTTGGGTCTCGCCTCTCTAATGATTTCGTACTAGGTTGCACCCACGTCATTACACGTTTCGGGTGCTTTACTTCCGTAAGGAAGGCTTTACCGGTTGAGCTATTTAGTGAGCAACATTACTGTTGTCACCTCCCCGACCTAGTCAAACGTTGTAAGGTTTCCCTCACCCCGCTGAATGGATTTTAACCACTTCATTTATAACGAGCAAATATCAAAAATGATAGTTCACTATTTTCGTGTCGCCCACAATCCTTGTATGTAACCATATTGAGTAGAAGCAACCTTTCGGTCACAGCCCTCATTGACACATCACGAGCACCTCTCGATGCATGACGCGTCACCGGAACCGGCTATGATCTAATTGGTAGTTAGATTTTCACACCGGAACAGCGAATTAAAATAGATTGGCAGTCTATTTCTTCGCCTGTAAAAAGACAATAAATATAGATATTAATCTATGGCAGTTGACAATTATATCGGTATTTTGAGTAAAGAAATGAAGTCCGGTTGGTAGCCGAATTTCATTTTCCTTACTTGGTGTAAGTAAAAATTATTCGGTTTATCCTCCATCCTTTTTCATTTCATTTTCTCCTCTCTGATTAGTAGTTTGATTATTTATAGTTAAAGGCGTGTTCCAGATCCAAGCTACGCATGGACTGGAATTGAAAGAACCAGCTATGCAGTTTCTCTCAAACTCTCTCCTTACTATATTCCTTATAGAAAGTTGCTCTTGCAGAGCAAACTTACTCTTTTCAGAGCAAGTAAATTCTAAACCATATATCCCAAATGTGTGAAAAAGGCATCAGAAATGCTGTTATATCAACGTTTTAGTGCATTCGCTACGCTATGTAAAATCGATGTGATCGCTGAACAAAAACCAGTTCATCGACCACATCGATTAATTCCCTAAAATTAGGTGACCCATTTTTTAAGATTATCTAGAACAGATAAAAAACAAAAAAGAATATATATTTAATATAAATTAAATATATATTAAAAAATACTTGCAATCTCATATTTTTGTAGTGTAAAATAAGAATCAAGTTAATAGATATTAAATATAAATTAAATACATATTAAATCAAAATTAATCGGAGGAATTTATTATGAAAAAAGTTGTATTAGCAGTAGGATTCGAATCAGCAAACGGATTTGTAAAAACAGCGTCTGATGTTCACCAGGAAGCATATTTAAACACAATTCGTGAGATTACTGATCCAACAACTGAAAAGGATTTAATCGCAAAAGCTTATGGAAAAACAGTTTTCAAAGTTGGTGAAAAGTACTTCCAAATCTCAGCTTTAGAAAGTTCAAAGAGTAGTAGTGGTGAAAATATCCGAAGATATAAAACGCTTGAATACAAGATTGAAAGCCTGATTGCAATCTTTAAAAATATTCAAAAGCTAGATGTCACTGATGCAGTTATCAATGTACATGCAGCTACTGGAGTTCCAGCAAATCATTTTAATATCAAATCAGTACAAACAGATTTAGATAGTAACTTGGTAGGGAAGCATACAGTAAATGATATTGAATTTGAGGTATTATCAGTTGCTTCAACGTTGCAACCACTTGCGGCATTTGCGAAACGTATTTTCAACGCAGATGGTAGCCCAGATAACGCTAAAATAAATCATTATATGGGGTAGCGTCAGGGAAATGCGGATTTACAACGGTAAGCATTTGATACAAGTCTTATGAGACAGTCAGAAGTCATTTAAAACGCTAATTTCATTATGTCTCAATAAACTCTACTCTATTGGAATTGTGAAGTGATACACTTAAACTAACGTACGCAGGTTTGTTGAATAAGGACTTCAAAAAATACCCTTAATTAAGCTAAAAAGTCCTTCTCTTTATTAAGAAGGACTTTTTTATGTGTTATTCCATTGTCTCATTCATTGTAATAGTTTCGCTTGCTTCATGACCAGATTCTCCATGTCCTGGTCCAAACAAATTCAATATTACAACTCCTACAAGAATCAGTGTTATTCCTGCAATGCTAGCCATGTTAAGTTTTTCCTTCCAAACTAAAACTGAAATTACTGTAGTCAAAACAAGTCCTAAACCTGCCCATAATGCATATGCAGTGTTTAAGGGGATTGTTTTTAGCGACAAGGATAAAAAGAAAAAACAACCAACGAAAGCTATTATTACCCCTATTGTAGGATAGAGTTTTGAAAAGCCTTCAGATGCTTTTAATAGGGAAGAGCCAATAATCTCCCCCACTATTGCAAGTGCTAAATATAGATATGACATTATTCGTCCTCCTGAATCATGTTTATTAGTTCATCAAAAACTTGTGTTTTTAGTTCTTCATTTAATGGTGCCATTCCAAATATTTCTGAAAACCAAAGACCATCTATGGATAATCTTGTAATTGTTATTTTGACAGGATCAATTCCATCAGTTATTAACTTTGTATGCAAAATATCGTATCTCTGCCGGAATTCATCTAATAAATCTGGATTAATAAACATAGCAGCCATTAGTGCGGAATTTAGATTATTGTTTTCTAAATCGGAAAATGTAGATTTAAGATAAGCCCTATTCCATTTTCCTATTGCGTTATCATCGTCGTTATTAACTAACGTATTAATGCATTCGAAATAATTATTTGTCCAATCTTCCACCATTCCTTTAATTAATGCTTCCTTGCTAGGAAAATGGTAT
Source organism: Bacillus sp. BML-BC051 (assembly GCF_019656175.1). Classification (NCBI taxonomy): domain Bacteria; kingdom Bacillati; phylum Bacillota; class Bacilli; order Caryophanales; family Bacillaceae; genus Bacillus; species Bacillus sp. BML-BC051. Next base: position 7,920 of record NZ_BPLI01000071.1, on the reverse strand, counting down.
AATAATCCACCTTTACTCACGCCAGCTCTTTGGGCGACTGCCTCTAATGTGAGTTTGACAACTCCTTCTTCTTTTACAATTTCAGATGCAGCAATCAATATATTTTTTTTCTTATTAGCATGCTTTGAAATAGACATAATAACCTCCATAACTTAGATACATATAATATACCTTCTGGACGGTTTTTTTGTCAATCGAATTAAAGCTCTTATTTAATATCACTCTTTCACATAAAAATAATCCAATAAATTAATCTAAAGATTGTGAAGAAATGTACTTAAAGTAAAGGGAGCTTTAGTTCAACAGTCGATTTCTTAAAATCGGCTTTATTTATGGGTGAAAATTACATTACCGTTGTAAATCCGCATTTTCAGGACTCTACCCCTATATGAAAGATGAATACAAAGTTTTGATTATAGATGTTGGCTTCGGTTCAACGGATTATGCTGAGATCGTTGCGGGGAGTCTAAAGAAAACATACAAAACATTAGGAATGCGAGAAGTCTATGAAAACATTCTAAATCGAGCGTATGCAGAAGAAGAAATGTTGCGTACATTTGCATTAAATGAGTTCTTTATCGAAAGTGAATCAAGAAAAGGAAATAGCATCACAAAGGGACAATATAAGGTTGATATCACTGATATTAAGAAAGAAGAATTTAAGAAAAAGGTAGGAAATGTAGCTAACGAAACCGGTCAAAACGGGTTACAATATGATACGTACGATGAAGTGCTCTTTGTCGGAGGTGGTGTTGAAGCGTTGAAAGAAGAATTGGATAAGCAATTCGGAAAAGATCCACGAGTAATAATTGCTGAAGAAAGTCAATTCGAGAACGCGAAAGGTTACCTCATTAAGGCTAAGAGTAATATCTTGAAGGAGGGAGTGGCTAGTTAATGCCACGTGCCAAAAAAGAACAGCAAGAAAAGAAACAACAAGAAAAGGAAAAAAAGGCTTATGGACGCACTGTACGAGCAGATGGGAATGTTGCAATAACGGTGTTATGTCATCCAGAAGAGGATGCAGATATCCTTCAATTCTTTGAAAAGAATACGGCAGTGACATACATCGCGAAAGAAGCAATTCGCCAGTGGATGCGTGAACAGGAGAAGCGTCATACAGCTAATTCTCATCTTGATGTTGCAAGTTTAGTCAAGCTACTTCAAAGTGGTGGGAACCAGTTGCCAATTGGGTTTAATGTAGAGCAACCACAGATTCCAGTTACTGAAGAAAAAGTAGAAGAAACAATAAGTGAAGAAGCAAAGGCAAACTTGAAAAAATTTGATTTCTAAATAGAAAGCACATCATCAAAAAAACGATGATGTGCTTTCTTAAAAAAGTAATAAACCTCCTCCACCCTAGCCGTCGCAACGAAGAATATGAGAATAGAGGAATAGTTTTTATAGCCAAAACAGCATTTTTTTTAGAAATAATCGAAACAATGAGGTGAAGGTATGTTATTAGAAATTATGCCAAAAAAGGTCGGGAGACCAAGGAAAAGACATCGTGACCGCTTACGTTATGTGCGCATACCCGTGTCTGATGAACAGTATTATACAATCCGAAAGTTGGTCCAAAAGAGGAAAGTAACCGAACATGATTTGACCGTTACTGATGTTACTGAAGAATTATTAAGAAGTAGTTTTGAAAGAGAATTAATTTGGGATATTCCTGTTTCTAAACAATACTTAGCTAAAACAGATCATTCTATCCAAGCGTGGATTCATAATGAAGAAATGCTTCTTCTAGAAGACATTGCAGCTGAACGTCTCTCCACTGTCCGGAAGGTAGCGTTCACCTTACTTGAATACGAGTTGGAGGTAATTAAACCATGAGCACAGTAAATTATTCAACTCTTGATTTGATTGGCCGAGAAATTGAATCAGCAAAAACAAAAAGAAACTTCTTTTCTAAAATAATTCAAGATTATAAAAAGAAACGTCCTGTCCTATTACGTGTACATGTTCCAGCCAAGCTTTTTTGTAGAATTAAAGACCTGACTGAGAGTCTTGAAGATAAAGAGTTTGAATTTGAAATTAATGATGTGTTCGCGATGATTGCAAAGGATATCTTAAGCGCATATAACGAAAGAATTGACGGAGAGACATTACGAAGAGGACTCCTAAGTCTTGAGGGTAAAGTTGTAAAAAGATATGGAGAATCAGAGGAATTCATGAAGGATTTTGTGAAAGATGCTATTCCTGTCACTGTTTCACTTGAGTATGCAGTTGCAAGGGAACTAGAATGGATTGCTCATGACATGCATGAAATAGCTAAAGATGATGATAGAGTGTTGAGTGTTGAAGATATGCTCCGTATAACCTTCATAGACCTCTCTAAAAAGATACAGAACGGGCAAATACCAGACCTTCGTAGACGTCTTGTGAAGTTCGTTAAAACAGGTAAAACAGCATAAAAAAGAACATACATAAAAGTATGTCCTCTCCCAAAAAATAAAGAGTCGGTTGCACCCGACTCTTTTATTCTACAATAAAACTAAAAAAAAAAGGAGGATGGATCATGGAAGAAATCATAAAAAACATCAAAGAACATAGAGTCGAATTAGGTAATATAAAAAGTTTATACACCAGGGTACATAAACCAGATAGAAATGAAGAAAAATATGAAGTTTACGCTTCAGCGTTATATGAGTCACAGGATACAAAACATTTTAAATACAGTGAAACAAGTAATTTAGATACGGCTAAAATAACTACAATAGTTGTTTTATATAAGTTCATGGAGAATTTCCCTAATGTCCATAAGGAAATTATTAAATACGAAGAAGAAGATAATTAAAATTACTGGTTATGACGAGGTATAAAGAACCTCGTCATTTTTTGTAAAGTTTTCCCGAAACTTTACAAAAATTATGACGAACCATAGCGGAGACATAAAAAAGAGGTTTTTGGCATTGCAAAAATGAATGATATACTCAAAGCAAAGCCTGTGCGCAAAAGGAGGGATTCGCTTGGAATACGGTGTCTTCGCATCTGAAGTATGTAGACAACTAGATTTAAACGCAAATACATTACGAAAGTGGTGCATAGCCCTAGAGCGACGCAACTATCAATTTGAACGAGATAAGAGAAATCAACGTATCTACTATCCTAAAGATATTGCGTTACTAGAACGTATGCGGAATTTATCATCTGACGGCTCTAGAAACAAATCAGACACATTGGATATCCTTTTATCTGAAGAAGAGAACGGTCAAATCACACAAAGCGTTACGTATAATGAGAACGGTCATACACCAGTGATAGAACGTTCTGATGAACATGTAGAAAAAACAGAATTGACATTGGTTAAAATGAATAATATTCAAGAGAAATTAGTGCATCAACAACAACAGATCATCATTCAAAATACTGAACTTACAAAAATGTTTCTAGAAGAGAGAAAAGAAAAACACGAATTGAAAGAGCAGCTATATGATTTGCAACAGAAAATGAACGAAGTATTAGCTTTCGTCCAACAGGAAAGTGAAGAAAAGAGTAAATCCTTATTTCAAAAGATATTTTCAAAGAAATCTAAACTTTAATCTTTCTCACCCTTCACTTTTTTTCTCGGATCGTGAAATCTATCAACTATGAACATAGCAAGCAAATGAGAACCTATTATCGCTAGCGAATAACAGATTTGCTCCATAACAATCACCTCCGTAACATTGATTTTTAGCTTTATAACCAAAAATAAAAGAAAGACAACCTCTTTCCTTCAATTTTGCATTTTGGATATAAGACGAATTCAGTTACCATAGTAAAGAGGTGAAAAAAATTGATTTTAACGGATAAAGAAAAGCTTGCTATTGCTAATTTAAAATTCGATGAAAGTATAGAATTCAATGATGAATCCAAATCGAACTATCGATATGAAGTTGAAAAAATCAATGATACAGAATACAGAGTTTCGAAGCATGCTGTCCTATGCCTTAAACTTGAATATTTTTCAGAATCGGAAGATGTAATTAATTTTATTGAAAAACAATATCCTTAAACTCAAAGGGGTTTTCATTGGTGAATTTGAACTATAAAGGTATTAATAACCGAGGTCATGCCGAGTGGGTTGAATCTGATTTAGGGGAAGTAATGGAAGAATGGCAACTAAATCAATACAAGCCGTTTGTGGAATCCTTACAGGAATGCATCGGTCGTCAATTGACAAAAAATGAATTGCGAACAGTTTTTTGGTTATCAGGATTCGAACAAATCTCTATTAACAATATTGTGAGTATCGTAAGTGCAGCTCATGAGCATGGAAAAAATATAAAGTGATGCACATTCTATAAATTAAAGGACTTTATTATTTTTCAAACAAAAAGGGTCGTCTTAAAGACGGCCCTTTTACTTCATCCTCATTTCATTAGGATGGCAGAGTTAAACGTGTATATACACACGTATCAAAGCTTTGCTACGCAAAGACTGAAGCGTATATACGATAGATGTGACCTGTATATATATTTGGTCTGGTAAATCCATTCAAGTCCCTTAGGAAGGCTCTCAAGCCGTATATACGCCACTAAAAAAGATAAAGATCCATACCAAACAACTTCACATCCAATTTGAATAATTGGAGTGGCGGAGATAATACAGCTGTCAGCTGTATACAATCCCTTGCGGGAGTAAGAGGAATGGTATGGCATTATTGTATGTCCTGGAGGACAAAGTCGTTAAATTCAAGTTGCTAAAGGCTTTACATGTAATCCACAACAAAAGACAGCCTATTTTAGGGTGTCTTTTGTTGTGGATTACGCTAGTTCTAATGAGTTTTTAAGCTCTTCCAGTTTTTCTTTTAGGAGTTGTGCTTTATACGATTGCGCCTTATGTCTCGACTTTGCTATTCTTGCTTCAAGTCTAGCTTCCTTAATTTTTTGTATTAACTCTCGTCGTTGAATCAAAAACTCTTTAGTAACTATTCTTTTTTGCATATCATGTCACCTCGTTTCCGTTTAGTAAGAAACTTTAGCATGGTAACGTATATACCGATTTAGGCAACAATAACGAAAAAAAACCACCATACCAGGTAGTTTTTTTATTCCACATAGTTCTTATTAAACGAAAGAAAAGAAAACAAGAATTCAAGCTTTTAAGTTATTTACATTCCACATGGTTCGTATAAAATAGCTTTTCAGCAGTTTAAAAAGGCAGCGAACGGCGAATTTACATTCCACATAGTTCTTATAAAACTCTTCCATGGTTACAAAACGGAATGTTCGGTCTCACATTTATATTCTATTTTTACCATAACAAAAAAATCTATCCATCCAAATAGTAATTAAGAAAAATTATGAATGTATGAATTTAGATAAAAACATACATTTAAAACCATGTAAACACTAGTGTTCTAGTGTTTTTTGTTGTATAATAAGAATATATTAAAAAAACGTACATTCAAATCGTTGATTTTACTGGTTTAAAAATGAGGTGAGAAAAATGAATCAAATTAAAGATGTGCAGCCAATCCGTAGTAAAGAACAACTTGAAGATATGAAATGGGCATTAAAGCGTCACTGTTCAGAACGTGACTACATCATGTTCCTAATTGGGATCAACACAGGTTTACGTGTTGGGGATTTGCTGAAGCTCAAAGTAAGTGATGTAAAAAAGAAAAAGAAAGTGGTAATCCAAGAGGGAAAGACAAAGAAGGTTCGTCAATTGAACCTGGTCAATATCTATGATGAGATTCAATTATATGTCTCTCAAATCGATTCAGAGTGGCTTTTCCCATCTAGGAAAGGTGATAAGGCAATTACACCAACTCAAGCATATCGACAGTTGCAGAAAGCCGGGGAAATGGCTGATATCGATTCAGTGGGAACCCATACTATGAGAAAGACGTTCGGTTATTGGTTTTATAAACAAACTAAAGATGTAGCAAAGCTACAAGATATCTTGAATCATTCGCATCCAGAAATAACAATGTTGTATATCGGAATCCGGGCTGAAGAAATCGAAGAGGATCTTAATAACTTTGTTTTATAGAAGAGTAATTCTAGTGCATTAAATGATAGGTTATACATGATTAAAAAGATAATCGACTCAGAATGCGAATCTCGGAGATTTACGAAGAATTAAAAGAAGAGAAATGTAGATAAATCATGGATTCTAGAAATAAATTTATTTATCACTTTCAGAATATCTTGCATTTTAGCAAATAAAAGCGGTAAAATGAAAGTAACTTAATAGAGCGGAAATGAAAAAAGCCATTCCCGATGCTAGTGTTTCCTAGGCACTAGCGGAATGACTTGACCTGTACGACCATACAGGACTTCGATTTAAGAGATGTCTGTAAACATCGCTTAAGATATATAATGTTAAAATCGTTCCCCAACGATTTTAACAGCTTAATGAATTATTCAAGAATTCATTAAGCGACTTCGATACACTTATTATATACAAAGAGGTTAACAAATTTCAACTAGTAAACGTTACTAATTTGAAATTTGTAGTATAAATCACTTGTTTATAAGAAGGCGTTATTCGATATCTAGAAGTCTTGTGTGAGAGGACAAGCCTAGATATGGGATAACGCCTTTTTTCTTTGCGTTCTATTAAGTTACAACACAACTGAATAGATACATAGATTCAAAAAGTGGGTAGCTAACCACTATAAAAAGTAGGTTTGGTGTAGCCAAAGCAGAGAATTGCACCCGGATATCAGCTGTAATTGCATTCAGCTGTCTGACGAAAGCTGAGGTAAAGGACGCAAGCCTTGCATAAAAAAAGCCTACGTGATGGACTCGAAGAAGCTATCTTCTGGATGGACATCATAAAAACGATGATAACCAAGACGTTTGTGGCAAAGAGCGTTAAAACACTATGGAGGGTCAAACAAGACGTGACTGTGCGACTGGAGTTCTAAAGTTACTCGTAAGCGGCGGTCATGACACTGTCACACGGCTATTCTCGTACTTGTTACGGGGATATGCGGGTTGTGTAGCGAATTACTCGAAAGAGAACGGTGTAGGGCGTGGACACGCACCGTACGACGTAAAGTCGATAAGCTACACGCTGAAGGTTTAGTTAATCTGACTAGAACTGACGGCAGGTCAATGCAATCAATCTCAATTCGAAGACTCGGCATATCAGCCAGTTTCAAAGAGTGGGTAGACTTTAACCTTGTTAAAATCGCAAGGGGAAAGTCTGCCCAAAACTTCATTCTTCCTCCTCAACAAAATCCGCCAGTGTAAGGGCGTCAAAACCAAAAGTCAAAAGATTTTAAAGAAAAAAGAAAAAATAAATAGGCAGCTACCACAAGCCAAGCATAGTACAGAATACTTACAACTACCACTATCCGCGGTTAGTGGCTAAAAGAATTATCATTAAGAAATAAAATAAAAGACATAAGAGAAAATGAGGTATACATGGAATGCGGATGAGGGATGAAGATGTAGTGGAAACAAGATTTATACTAAACTAGAGTAAGATCATATAGGAGATGAGGAAATGAAAAGTAGAGAAGAAATGTTAAAAGAAGTGAGAGATTTCCAGAATGATAAGTATGGATTTGAGTTTATGAATGAGGAAGATACTTTAGACTTTTGTGTGAAGCTAGTACATGAGATATTTGTTCAAAAGAAACATAAATATGAACCAGATTTAAGAAAAGAAAACAATAATTAATTGTAGGGGAAGACGTGCCCACAGCGGGAGGCGTAGAAGGAACTACATAGGTTTTTAAATGAAATAATATAGTATATTTGCTAAGCTAGTAGTAAGGGGGAATCACAATGAAAATATGGAAATTAAAGAAGATTGAAAGAGACTTAATTGAGGTTATTAATCTAGTACATAAACAATCTGGAACACTAGCATTTTTTGATGAGTTAAAAAGTAAAGTAATGTTCAATAAACATATAAATGATGAGGAATTTGCGGTACTTTATTATTCTTCTGTATTTATGTATAACATGGCTATTA
>NZ_BPLI01000070.1:0-15133 GCF_019656175.1 Bacillus sp. BML-BC051 | reverse complement strand
TTATCCGGTATTAGCCCCGGTTTCCCGGAGTTATCCCAGTCTTATGGGCAGGTTACCCACGTGTTACTCACCCGTCCGCCGCTAACTTCTTGAGAGCAAGCTCTCAATCCATTCGCTCGACTTGCATGTATTAGGCACGCCGCCAGCGTTCATCCTGAGCCAGGATCAAACTCTCCAATAAAGTTAGTTTGTCTAGCATCTAAAAATAAAAATTGACGTTTCACGTTGTTTGTTTCGTTTAGTTTTCAAAGTTCAACATCGCGTTTCAGCGACTTTTATAATTTAACATTTTGCGTTAAATCTGTCAACAACTTTTTTCTTTCGTTCCTGACGACGCTTATTAATTTATCATATTAATCATTTGTTCGTCAACACTTTTTAAAAAAATGCCAAAATAATTTTATCTTGGCATGATATAAAGCTTAATAACCACTAATGCAGCAACACCGGGTAGACCTAATAAACTTGTGATTGCTGCTGTACCCAAGTTAATCGGAATATGAAAATCAAAATATGTTCCTATAACATTTACGATAAAGAGTAATGCTATTCCCAAAGTAACATGAAAAAGCGCTTTTCCTATAAAACGTAATGGCTTTGAAGAAACACCAAAAACAAGAAAAATAAAAACTAGAGTAAGAATACAAACAATAACAATTGTAGAATTCATTTTCTCCCTCCTTATGAATGACCTATACACACTCATTTGTATGGGACAAGACGATAAAAAAGAACATGTATCATATAACTCCAGTCGTTTTATCTCGTTCACCTTTATTCGACAACACTTCCTTCATAAAAACCACTATTCGTTCTTTCCAAACGAAATAACCACTAAATGTTTAACGAATAAAATAAAAGGTTCTGCTTTTTCAGCAGAACCTTTTACCATTGTTCCATTTTTACAGGGCGACGTTTTGCTTCTTTTAACAAGAAGAAATATTTTGCCTCTGCTATTTTCAAAGAACAAATCACATCTTGAGATGGTTCCACACTTTGCTCAACCATTCTCTTTTGACGTAACCATTCATTCTTCACCTTTTCTAATAGTACAATTAGTTTATCATCATACTCTTTGCGCAATTTACCCTTTTTTTGAAAGAACATTTTTGTTTCTCCTCTTATACTTCTCTACGACCTTCTAACGCTTTCGACAGTGTCACTTCATCTGCATATTCTAAATCTCCACCCACTGGCAGACCATGTGCAATACGAGTTACCTTAATACCTGTCGGCTTTAAGAGGCGGGATATATACATCGCTGTAGCTTCCCCTTCAATATTAGGGTTTGTTGCCAATATCACTTCTTGTACCGTTTCATCATGCAGTCGCTTTAAAAGTTGTGGGATATTAATGTCTTCTGGTCCAACTCCCTCCATTGGAGAAATCGCACCACGTAACACATGATATACACCTTGATACTCTTTCATCTTTTCCATTGCGATTACATCTTTCGGTTCCTGCACAACACAAACAACCGATTGATCTCGATGTGAATCATTACAAATATAACAAGGATCGCGGTCAGTAATATGTCCGCATACAGAACAATATGCTAAATCTCGCTTCGCATTTACAAGTGCTTTTGCAAAACCTAACACATCATCTTCTTTCATATCTAATACGAAAAATGCCAATCGAACCGCTGTTTTCGGTCCGATTCCTGGCAATTTCATAAAACTATCAATTAGTTTTGATATTGGTTCTGGATAATGCATATATCAATATCCTCCTAGAACATTCCACCCGGTAAGTTTAAGCCTTTTGTAAATTTACCCATTGTAGAATTTGAAAGTTCATCAGCTTTTTTAAGTGCATCATTTGTTGCAGCTAACACTAAGTCTTGTAACATTTCGATATCTTCTGGATCTACAACTTCTTCTTTAACTTTCACTTCAAGAATTTGCTTATGACCATTTGCAATAACTGTGATCATACCGCCACCAGCTGTACCTTCAACTGTTTTTTCGCCAAGTTCTTCTTGCGCTTTCGCCATATCTTTTTGCATCTTTTGCATTTGTTTCATCATGTTATTCATATTTCCCATTCCGCCACGCATCATAATTAATTCCTCCTAATTATTATTACTCTTTTATTTCAATCAGTTCTTGTCCTACTAATTTTACTGCCTCTTCTATAAGAGGATCTTCTTTTTTCTCTGGGCTTTCTTCAGCATTCCCACCTTCACGCTGTAAAAAATCTTCACGGATTTTACCCCATTCACTTTTTGGAATGGCAATCATATTTAATCTTTTACTTAGCAATTCAAATAAAGCTTGTTCCACTGTATCCATGGCTTCTCGATTCTCGCTTGCCATTTTACAGTGAATCTCATATTGAAACGCTAAAACGTAAGTATCATCTGAAGCTGCTACTGGTTCACTATTTTCTAATAAAACAGCAAACGCTACTTTGTTGTATGCTTTGAGTCTTCCTAACAACTCACCCCACACAGCTTTTAATTGTTCTAAATCCTGACGCTTCGCTTGCTTTAACACTTCATTTACACGCCCGACAGGAATCTTCATACTCCCTGTTCGCACTGGCTTTGGTGTTGCACGTGTCTCTCTGACTTCCTGCTGCACACCAGCAGGCACACCATTCTTTTTGACCTCTTCTAACTCTTTCTCCAATTGCTGCATCCTGTTCATAATCGCTTGTAAACGATCTGCACCGTTCGCTTGCATCATAAACTGTTGACACAGTTGTACCATAACAACTTCCAAGAAAATTCGCGGATGATTTGTCCACTTCATTTCCTGTTGTCCCTTACTAAGAGTATGAATGATTTCATAGATTACTTCCGGTTGCATCTCTTCACTTAACATCCGGAATTGCTCATCTACCATTACTCGTTCCAACATATGTTCCAGTTGTGGTGAAGTTTGATATAAAAGCATATCGCGATAATAGTAAATGAAATCCTCCATAAAGCGAACTGGATCTTTCCCTTTCCCCATCATCTCATCTATGATACGTAATGCTCTTGATACATCATTTTCACGTATACATTCTACTAAGTTACCTAAGTATTGTTGAGAAACCGAACCTGTTACAGCTAATACATCTTCTGTCGTAACTGTCTCATCACTATAAGATATCGCCTGATCAATAAGACTCAGCGCATCACGCATACCACCTTCAGCGGCACGTGCAACAATTTGTAACGCCTCATCTTCTACTTGCGTACCTTCATTCGTCACAACCGTCGATAATCTCTCAACAATATCATTTACTGATATTTTTCGAAATTCAAAACGCTGGCAACGTGAAATGATTGTAGGCGGAATCTTATGCGGTTCTGTTGTCGCTAAAATAAAGATGACATGTCCTGGCGGCTCTTCTAACGTTTTTAAAAGCGCATTGAAGGCACCCATGGAAAGCATGTGGACTTCATCAATAATGTATACTTTATATTCTACAGCACTTGGAGCATATTTTACTTTATCTCTAATATCTCGAATTTCATCTACACCGTTATTTGAAGCCGCATCAATTTCTAATACATCTGAAATGGATCCTTGTGTAATCCCCAAACAAGAAGGACATTCATTACAAGGTTCAGCTACCGGAGCATGTTCACAGTTGATTGCTTTTGCAAATACTTTTGCAATTGTCGTTTTTCCTGTTCCCCTCGGCCCAGAAAATAAATAAGCATGTGAAACTTTCTCTTGAAGAAGGGCATTTTGCAACGTTTTTGTCACGTGCTTTTGACCAACTACATCTTCAAACTTTTGCGGTCTCCATGTTCGGTATAACGCTTGGTATGACACGAAAATACGGCCTCCCTCAAAGGTTATTATCTCATTTATTATAACCCATTCTGTTTATAGATTCCAAAAGTTATTTTCTATACAAAAAACCCACCTTAATATTAAGGTGAGTTTTGTATACATATATAACTGCCGTGCACCTTCTGTCGATTACGTACCATAAGCGTTACTCAAGCAGTTAGCTCGGTTCAGGCACTCCTGCGGCACACGAGAAGACCCGCTTATTGCTGCTTCCTTCCGGACCTGACAAGGTTCACGGGGTCCCGTTGCGCAGGACCCAAACGTCAACACCACTTACTTAAGGCAGACCTTACAGCAACATAACCTCGAGAAGGGATTCGGCCTCGCTAGAGCGGATTGCGAGTATAGGGCACCGCTACCTCCCCGCTTAGCACGGCAAAGTTAAAACCAATATTCGGTTGCCTTCATTAAAGGCATTATCAGTATAACTTGTTTTTTTATAAAATGCAAATACGTTAATTCTCTTTGCTTTTCTCTAATTTCTTGATCGCTTTTCTTTTTTTGCGAAGCTCTCTAAAAAAGTTTGTTAACAACGTACCGCATTCTTTTTCTAATACACCAGCCACTACTTCACATTGATGATTAAAGCGTTCATCCGTTAAAAGATTCATCAATGTCCCTGCACATCCACCTTTCGGATCACTTGCACCATATACAACTCGCTTCACTCGTGATAAAACAATTCCACCCGCACACATCGGACAAGGCTCTAATGTTACATATAATGTCGCATCTTCTAAGCGCCATGTCCCTAATTTTTTGCATGCCTCATCAATAGCTAATAACTCAGCGTGAGCTATTGATCTTTGCTCAGTTTCCCTTAAATTATGAGCGACACTAATTACTTCACCATTTAACACTATAACTGCACCAATCGGTACTTCTTGTATTGCCTCTGCCTTTTTAGCCTCTTCTATCGCTAACTGCATAAAATAAATATCTTGATCGTGTTCCATACCATAGTCCTTTCATTACAAATAACGTACACTAATTTCCATTTACTACACATGGGATAACTTTTACAAATTCAATCCACCCTAATAAAAAAGAGAGGGGATTGCATATGAAGAATACTGCCTTACTCATTATCGATATGATTAATGACTTTCAATTTTCACACGGGCCCACCCTAGCCAAAAAATGCGAAATTATAACAAACCCTATTTTACAATTAAAGAAAACAATGAAATCCTTTGGCTATCCCATAATTTATGTTAATGACCATTATCAACTTTGGAGATCTGATATTGACCAACTAATTACTCATTGTACAAATGAGTATAGTGAAGATATCATTCATAAGATTGCCCCAAATTCCGATGATTACATTTTTATTAAACCACATTACTCTGCTTTTTATGAAACACCTTTAAATTCTTTATTAGGCTATTTAAAAATAGAAAATCTCATATTAACAGGAGTCGCAGGGAATATATGTATCCTCTTTACAGCTAACGATGCTCATATGAGAAATTATACACTGTATGTACCACAGGACTGTATCGCCTCTAATCATGATCAGGATAACTTACATGCTTTAAAAATAATGGAAGCCACATTAAAGGCAAATATAGTACCGTCATCTCAAATAAAAATTAATTAATACATATATCTATTTTCTAACTTTTTATATCAAATTAACCCGCTCGCTTCCCTCTTGTGCTACAATAATTCTGTTTTGTGTTTTTAGTAGTCACGGTAAATCACTGATTGAAAGGAGGAAACAGCGTGACCGGAGTACCATTTATCACGGTTGAAGGACCAATTGGTGTTGGAAAAACTTCACTTGCGAAGGAAATTTCAACTCACATGCAACTCCACTTACTAAAAGAGATTGTTGATGAAAACCCTTTTTTAGGAAAGTTCTATGAAGACATCGACGAATGGAGTTTTCAAACAGAGATGTTCTTTCTTTGTAATAGATACAAACAATTAGAAGATATTAACATAAAGTATTTGAATCAAAGGAAGCCAGTGGTAGCAGATTATCACATATTTAAAAATCTAATTTTCGCATCCCGTACATTAAAAGATTCTCAATACGATAAGTACATGCAAATCTATCGTATCCTTACACAAGATATGCCTGTACCAAACGTAATCGTTTATTTAACGGCTAGTTTGGAAACATTACAAGCACGAATTGCAAAGCGCGGAAGAGAATTCGAAAAAAATATGGATCCAAATTACTTACTACAGCTCACAAAAGATTATGAAACTGCAATGGATACGTTTAAAAAGGACCATCCAGACATCCCAGTATTGAAATTTAACGGAGACGATATGGATTTTGTAAAAAATCCTGATGATTTAAACGTTATCCTATCTGCCCTTCAAAATACTCTCTTAAAGGAGTCGAAATAATAATGAATTTAAGGCAAAAATATGATATACCCAATGACGCAGTAATCACTATTGCTGGAACAGTAGGTGTCGGTAAATCAACTATGACAACTGCATTAGCTAACGGTTTAGGCTATCGCACATCATTTGAAAAGGTAGACTCTAACCCGTATTTGGACAAGTTCTATGCTGATTTCACACGCTGGAGCTTTCACTTGCAAGTGTACTTTTTAGCAGAACGATTTAAAGAACAAAAAAGAATTTTTGAATACGGTGGCGGTTTTGTTCAAGATCGCTCTATCTATGAAGACACTGGCATTTTTGCAAAGATGCATCATGAAAAAGGTACAATGACGGAAACTGATTATGAAACATACAAAGGTTTATTTGACGCTATGGTCATGACTCCTTACTTCCCTCATCCTGATTTATTAATTTACTTAGAAGGTTCTTTCGATGATATTGTTGATCGTATCCAAGAACGCGGACGTCCGATGGAACAACAAACACCAATTGAGTATTGGAAAGAGATGCACGGCCGTTACGAAAACTGGATTAATAACTTTAATGCATGCCCTGTTTTACGATTAAACATTAATGAATACGATATTTTAAAAGATGGTGATTCGATTGAACCAATCATTAAAAAAATTGGCCATTTTTTAAAACAAACACGTAAACTTGTAAAATAAAAAACCCGTGCATACGCACGGGTTTTTCTATTAAATTACTTCTTTTTTGTCGGAGCAATAATTTCACTCTCAGGTTTTCCAGCATTAATACGCTGACGAACAGTACTTGTACTAATATCGTATGTTTCAGCAATCTCTTTAACAGTCATTTCTTTCCCGTTAATCACTGCTGTTAATACTTTACCTGTACGTTTTGGAGCTGCTTCTTTCTTTACAGCTTCTTTTTCAACTTTTTTCGGCGCCTCTACTTTTGCCGCAGTTTGCTTTACATCACAAGTGCAACCACAAAGTTTACGGAATGTATCATCGCTTATAATGCGTGACACATTTGCACCACTGTTTAAAATTCTATTGTTCTTACAGACAGGACATTGTACATAATATAAAGTTTTTCCATCTAAAGGAAACGTTTGTATAATAAGATCCATGTTGACTCCTTTCATATCTATGAAGATAATCATCGGAATATGAGTGTGTAATAAGGAGAAAAATCTCCTTACACCATACTTTATGATTGGTTTTAAAATAAAAACTCGTTACGTGTTGGTAACGAGTTCTCCAATCTCCACTTATATGCGCTGTTGTCAATTATATCTGGAGGAGGTAGAGGGATTCGAACCCCCGCGCGACTCTCGCCGCCTGTCGGTTTTCAAGACCGATCCCTTCAGCCAGACTTGGGTATACCTCCATATTGACATCAAATATAATATCAAAAGAAAAACAGTTAGTCAACCCTACTAAAATAAATTATGAGGAAAGGAAAATTTTACTTTTCCTCTCCTACATTATAGTACTGACAACGCTCATAATTACCAATCACTCATACCGATGAATGTTTACATTTACTTAATAACTGTTTTTCCTCCCATATAAGGGCGAAGAACTTCTGGAATTATAATTGTACCATCTTCTTGTTGGTAGTTCTCTAAAATAGCTGCAACCGTACGTCCAATTGCAAGACCAGATCCATTTAATGTATGAACATGTTCTGGTTTTCCGTTTGGCTCACGACGGAAACGGATATTTGCACGTCTCGCTTGGAAAGCCTCAAAATTACTACAAGAAGAAATCTCACGATATGTGCCATAGCTTGGAATCCATACTTCGATATCGTATTTCTTCGCTGCTGTAAATCCTAAATCGCCTGTGCACATGCTCATAACGCGATATGGCAACTCTAATAATTGTAACACGCGTTCTGCATCATTTGTTAGTTTTTCTAACTCTTCATAAGAATCTTCTGGTTTTACGAATTTTACAAGCTCTACTTTGTTGAACTGATGCTGACGAATTAAGCCACGTGTATCACGGCCAGCTGAACCTGCTTCAGAACGGAAACAAGAGCTAAATGCAGCATATCGTATAGGCAATTGCTCTTTATTTAAGATTTCATCACGGTGCATATTCGTTACAGGTACTTCAGCTGTTGGAATTAAGAAGTAATCTTCACTTTCAATACGGAATGCATCTTCTTCAAATTTCGGAAGTTGTCCTGTTCCTGTCATACTTGCACGGTTTACCATATACGGAGGTAACACTTCTTCGTATCCGTGCTCATCAGTATGAAGATCCAGCATAAAGCTAATTAAAGCACGCTCTAATCTCGCGCCAGCACCTTTATAGAATACGAAGCGGCTTCCTGTTACTTTTCCAGCACGCTCAAAATCTAAAATTCCTAAATCTGTAGCAAGATCCCAATGTGGTTTTGGTTCATAAGCAAATTCTTTCACTTCTCCCCAAGTACGTGCTACTACATTATCATCTTCTGTTTCACCAACTGGAGCAGATTCATGAGGGATATTTGGAATAGATAACATTAATCTTTCTAAATCTTCTTCAACTGTACGAAGTTCATTATCAAGATCTTTTACTTTTTCTCCAACTTCACGCATTTCTAGAATTAGAGCTTCTGCATCTTTCTTTTCGCGCTTCAATACAGAGATTTGTTGAGATACTTCGTTACGTTTACTTTTTAGTTCCTCTGTTTGAACAAGTAATTCTCTTCTTCTCGTATCCAGCTCTTCAAAGCGACCAAAATCAGTTAAATCTTCGCCTCTATGCTGTAATTTTGCTTTTACTTCTTCAAAATTTGTACGTAAAAATTTAATATCAAGCATTATATACTCCTCCTTTTATTTTATAAAACACAAAAAACTCCCGTCCCTATATAAAGGGACGGGAGTTAACCCGCGTTGCCACCCTAGTTGAAAGCATTACCGCCTTCCTCTCAAGTAGAAATAACGGCTCTTCACCGGGAATGTTTACTAATCATAAAGATATTCCACATTCCATTCCAGGATGGATTCACAAACTGTTTCTATCGATTTCCACCAACCATCGACTCTCTATAAGAAACGGCATTTGTTACTACTTCCTATCAACACGCTTATTTTATAAAATTGTTACCATCAATTTACTATAATCTTATACAAGTTGCAAGTTACTTATACAACTTTTTTCATTTTCGCTTCTTTTACCATTTCTACAAAGTATGCTGTCACACGATGATCATCCGTTAATTCTGGATGGAACGAAGCAGCTAAAAACTGATTTTGTTTTACCGCTACCATTCGGTCACCATGTGTAGAAAGTACTTCAACATCATCAGCTACATTTACAACATACGGAGCACGGATAAATACACCAATAAATTCTTCTCCTACACCTTTAATTGAAAGTGCAGCTTCAAAGCTATCTTTTTGGCGTCCAAACGCATTGCGCTCTACTGTAATATCCATAGCACCAATATGTGCTTCTTCATAGCCAATAAGTGTTTTTGCAAGAAGAATCATACCTGCACATGTACCAAACATTGGTTTACCAGACTTCGCGAATGTACGAAGTGGTTCCATGAAAGCATACTTATCAATAAGACGGCGCATTGTTGTACTTTCACCGCCTGGTAAAATAAGACCATCAATCTCTTCAAGTTGCTCTATACGCTTTACAACAACAGCTTCTGCACCACTTGCTTCAACTGACTTTATATGCTCACGAACTGCACCTTGAAGACCTAGTACACCGATTTTCACCATTTTAAAGTTCTCCTTCAATTACCATCCACGCTCTTGCATGCGTTGTTCTGGTAATAATGTTGAAATTTCGATACCTTTCATTGCATTACCTAATCCTTTAGAAAGGCTTGCAATTAGTTCGTAATCCTCATAATGAGTCGTCGCTTCAACGATTGCGCGTGCAAATTTCTCTGGATTTTCTGATTTGAAGATACCAGATCCAACAAATACACCATCCGCACCAAGTTGCATCATTAACGCTGCATCTGCTGGTGTTGCTACACCACCTGCTGCGAAGTTTACAACTGGCAAACGGCCAAGGCGTTTAATTTCAAGTAGTACTTCATAAGGAGCACCAGTATTTTTTGCATATGTCATTAACTCATCTTCACGTAGACTTGCAACTTGACGGATTTCTGCATTGACTTGGCGCATATGACGCACTGCCTCTACAATGTTTCCTGTTCCTGGTTCACCTTTTGTACGAAGCATAGATGCACCTTCTGCAATACGACGTGCAGCTTCTCCGATATCACGGCAACCACATACAAACGGAACTGTGTAATCACGTTTATTTAAATGGTATACTTCATCAGCAGGAGTTAATACTTCACTCTCATCGATATAGTCTACCCCTAATGATTCTAATACACGTGCTTCTACAAGGTGACCGATACGGCATTTTGCCATAACCGGAATTGACACTGCACCCATAACTTCTTCAACGATTGTTGGGTCTGCCATACGAGAAACGCCACCTGCTGCGCGAATATCTGCTGGTACACGCTCTAGTGCCATAACGGCAACTGCGCCTGCCTCTTCTGCAATTTTTGCTTGTTCAGCGTTAATTACGTCCATAATAACGCCGCCTTTTTGCATTTCTGCCATTCCACGTTTTACACGTTCTGTCCCTGTTACATTTGTCATGTTACAAAAACCCCCCTAGGTGAATTGCTTTTCCCCGTTAAAGGCGAAAATTAAGAATACTCTTACATTCTACCACTAACTATCAGATGCTTGTCTACTACTTTTTCATAAAGTCGGTATGAAAAATAGGAATAAGAAAAAGCCCCTACAATGAGGAGCTTTTAAAACCAACCTTTTACTGTATCAACAGCACTATTCCATATACCACTAAAGAAAGAACCAATTCCACGCATAGAACGAGTAAACCAATTCGCTTCTTCTACTGCAGATGTTGTTACAAGATCTATTTGTAATGACTTACCGGATAAAAATCCAGGATCATTCGCGTCTTTTGGTGTGATTACCATTTGGCCAAGTGCAGCTCCCTTTTTAATCGGCGCTTCTTGTCCCTTGCTTGCTTCTTTTAATTCTGTTTTATAAACATTTTTACTTCCTTTAGGCACTGGAAGTGAAACAGCTTGTTTTGTTTGAACTGCTACATCTTTATCTTTAGCATTTTCTACTCGTACTGTTTCTTGTCCTTTTACTGAAGAATCTTTTTTATACATTTGCTTCATTTCAAAGTTAGCAAATCCATAATCATATAGCTTCTTTGTTTCATCAAAACGTGCTGTATGAGAACTTGTTTTAATAACTACAGAAATAAAACGCATTCCGTTTCTTTCAACCGTACCAGTGAAGCAATCCCCTGCTTCTGGAGTCGAGCCTGTTTTCAGGCCATCTACGCCATCATATTCTTTCACTAAGCCCTTTAACATCCAGTTCCAGTTCGACATTGCAAACTTCTCTTTTTCTGGACGGAATTCTTTTTTCGGGATTTTTGCTGTATCTAACACTTTTGGATAATCTTTAATTAAATGTTGTGCTAAAGTTGCAACATCCTTTGCAGACATTTTATTTTCTTCATCCGCTGTTGTTCCTTCAGGATGCATTCCCTTTAAATCTTTATTCGTTAAACCTGTAGAATTGACAAATTTATAATTTTTCAACCCTAGTTCTTTCGATTTATCATTCATCATTTTTACGAAGTCTACTTCTTTACCTGCAATTGCTTCTGCTAATGCAATTGTTGCACCATTTGCAGAAAAGATTGCCATTGCTTCATATAACTCTTTTACTGTATAAATTCCACCTTTTTCTAATGCAACATTTGATAAAGAAGCATCTTGTGAAACTTTATACGCATATTCAGAAACCTTAATTTTTTGATCCCACTTAAGTTTTCCTTTAGCCACTGCTTCATGAACTAAATATTCACTCATCATCTTTGTCATACTAGCAATTGATAATAATTCATCTGCATTCTTTTGATATAAAATTTTCCCAGAATTCGCTTCAACTAAAATTGCTGCACCTGCTTCAATGTTTAAAGCAGATCCTGTTTCTGCTGATGCATTGCTATATGGTAACAACATACTACAAGCTAGTGTAAGCATTGTTAATAAAGCAATGAATCTTTTGCAAAACATTCCTTTCACTTTTGCTACCCCCAATATCTATGTACTCACATAACCGTTATTCTAACATAATCAAAAAAAAATAGACAGAGATATCAAATCTCTGTCTATTTGTATATAAGACATTATAATGAGTAGTTTGGAGCCTCTTTTGTAATTTGTACATGATGAGGGTGGCTTTCACGTAAACCAGCACCTGACATACGAATGAATTGTGCATTCTCACGTAAGAATTCTAAATTCTGCGCTCCGCAATATCCCATACCGGCACGTAATCCACCAACTAATTGATGAACTGTATCTGCTAAAGGCCCTTTATATGGTACACGGCCTTCAATACCTTCTGGAACAAGTTTCTTATTTCCTTCTTGGAAGTAACGGTCTTTACTTCCTTTTTCCATCGCTCCGACAGAACCCATACCACGATATACTTTAAATTGACGACCTTGGTAAATTTCAGTTTCTCCAGGGCTTTCAGCAACACCAGCAAACATACTACCTAGCATAACAACGTGTGCTCCTGCTGCTAAAGCTTTTACCATGTCACCAGAGTACTTAACACCACCATCAGCAATAACTGGAATACCGTGTTTACGAGCCTCTGTTGCACAATCATAAACTGCTGTTAATTGTGGTACACCCACGCCAGCTACAACACGTGTCGTACAGATAGAGCCTGGTCCAATACCAACTTTAACTACGTTTGCACCTGCTTCAATTAATGCTTTCGTTGCTTCAGCAGTAGCAACATTTCCAGCGATAATATTTAGTGATGGATATTTCGCACGAACTTCTTTTACCTTATCAATAACACCTTGAGAATGTCCATGAGCTGTATCAAGTACGATTGCATCTACGCTAGCTTTTACTAATGCGTCGATACGAAGCATAGCATCAGCCGTTACACCAACCGCTGCTCCAACTAATAAGCGTCCTTGCTTATCCTTCGCAGAATTTGGGAATTCAATTACTTTTTCAATATCTTTTATTGTAATAAGCCCTTGTAATACACCGTTGTTATCAACAAGAGGGAGTTTTTCAATTTTATACTTTTGTAGGATCTTTTCAGCTTCTTCCAGCGTTGTACCAACTGGAGCTGTAATTAGCTTTTCTTTTGTCATTACGTCGGAAATTTTGATTGAGTAGTCTTGGATAAAACGCATATCACGGTTTGTAATAATACCAACTAATTTTCGCTCGTCTAAATTATTTACAACCGGTACACCTGAGATACGGTATTTTCCCATAAGATGCTCTGCATCATATACTTGATGTTCTGGAGTTAAGAAGAAAGGATCTGAGATAACACCACTTTCAGAACGTTTTACTTTATCAACCTGCTCCGCTTGTTGTTCAATAGACATGTTTTTATGAATAATTCCTAAACCGCCTTGACGAGCCATTGCAATAGCCATATCAGCTTCTGTTACTGTATCCATTCCTGCACTAATTAACGGGATATTTAACTGTAAGCTTTCAGATAAAACTGTTTTAACACTTACTTCTCTTGGTAGTACATCTGACTTTGCTGGTACAAGTAATACGTCATCAAAAGTCAAACCTTCTTTAACAAATTTAGATTCCCACATAATTGTTCCCCCCATGATACCAGAAATTATTATTAGTAGCTTATCAATTGGTTAAAATACTGTCAAGGACGTATATATATGTTAGAATTTTTAGACAATAAAAGGAGCGTAATATATGCATCAAACACATTGTACTTGGCAGCAACTAAGTTTCTTCTTTTCATCTCAAAATGTACAACGTTATCTTGCCCGTTGTTATGAAAAATTCTCTATACAAGATGCTGAAAAAAAAAGTTTCGAAAATTGTTATCCCTTTATTTATTACTTAGAACACGGGAAAAACTATTATGAATTATATAAGGTAGCCCCCTTTTCGATTCAGCCAATGTTATTGTTTTATGGAATGAGCCAACTTTTTAAAGCCTGCTTACTAACTATTGATCCGAACTATCCAGAATCCACTACTGTTTTAGCTCATGGTGTTACAACTCGCAAACGAAAAAAACAGGGATATCAATTTTTAGAAGATGAGGTAAAGGTACAAAAAAACGGATTATTTACTCATGTTGCAGAACAGCTGTTTCACATGAAACACTTAGAAGCAGAGAAGTTTAACATGTTGGATCTAATGGGAAATATTCCTGAATTACAAAATTTATTTCGCTACAGTCAAAGAGGGGGCTCTTTATATAAAATCGATTCAACAAATACAAATGAACTTTCCTTTTCGGTCAACATACTAGATCGACTTCATATGACTACCGAAAGATTTTCACGTTACATTGAATCAACTTGTAAGCATTTATCCATACAACATGTCTCCGGGAAAACGAGCGGATCGAATTTGCTCTTTACAGCTCCTATCCAGTCGTGGAACCCTATATATAGTACGCCTTTATACTACGAATATCTTGCTGATACTTATTACTTACCAATTCCAGCTGACCCAAGAAATCCTAAACCTGTATTACCTGAACTTCTTGTTCATTATTTATTGCTCTACAATTTAAGTATGATTTCTAGATATGAAACAGATTGGTGGTATGATTTACTTGGGAGCTATGGCTCTGAAGATTATCCATTTATTTATCAATTCCTTACTATTTCCGCCCAAAAAATCCCTTACTATATTTCGTCTTTTTTACTAACAGAACCGATCCTATTTCATGGGAAATAAAAAAACACAAGTCAAAAGACTTGTGTTTTTAATTGCTTGGCGACGTCCTACTCTCACAGGGACAAGGTCCCAACTACCATCGGCGCTAGAGAGCTTAACTTCCGTGTTCGGTATGGGAACGGGTGTGACCTCTCTGCCATCATCACCAAACTATGAAGGCATATTCCTTCAAAACTAGATAACATTTGCTACATATTATA
>NZ_BPLI01000069.1:0-12337 GCF_019656175.1 Bacillus sp. BML-BC051 | reverse complement strand
AAAATATACTTTTTCCATCTTTCTCTATTGATTAAAAAATATTAATCAATAGAGAGAATTATTCATTTTATGATTAATAATTTTATTTCTATTTTCATTTATTTTTTTAAATCTATTTTATTATTTTTTACGTTAATTGTTATTCGTTAAATAATTTAATCAATTATATATAATTGATTAAATTATTTTATCTATCAAATATAATTCATTCATTTCATTTTATGTATAGTTTTTTTCATTCATTTTAATAAACTATTTAAAATTATTGTTACGAAGTTTTTAATCAATATCCGATTTTATAGGATTAATCGAGTGAAAAAACGTCATTTTCTCAAACTCTTCTTTTTCATGTGAAAAAACACAAAAAAACAGGGATGAAATCACTACGAATAGTCATTTCATCCCTGTTTTTCTTCTTTACGATCTACTATGAGATATTTTATTTACATTTCACTACGTTCATATAAAAAATAAATAAGAAACCCTTACTGTCTTCATATACATTTCATTTACATTACTCAAATTTACATTCCACAACGGTTATATAAAGTTATTTCATATCTATTATTAGGTGTATCTCTTTCATTTCCTTTTTATAAACAAAAAAAACGACCGCAGCCGTCTTTTTTTATTATTTTCCTAACAGACCTAACATGAAGTGATCTGAATACAACTTATATTCTTTTGTAGTTAATTTGAATGGTTCTGTTATTGTAACAGTATACAGTGATTCGCGAAATTTCTCGTCTTCCATACTGATTTTGTTTAGGAACTTGAATTGAAATAACTCTTTCAACTCACGTTTCAACATTTCTCCATTCCGTGAATTATCAACTAAATTTCCATACACAGATGTTTTTGTAAATGTAGATTCAACCTCTGTATACTTCTTAATCACGCGTCCAGCAGCCAAATAAAAATTTTTGATTTCTTCTTTCATAGTCATATTTTTACCTCCTAAAATTTTATGATATCGAATATTCAGTTACTTTATTTTAAACAGAAAGAGGAATAATATTCCCCTTTCTTGTTTTTATATTCCTAACTCTTTTCTTAATACCTTATTTACGAAAACGGATGCCGTGATTCCCATTTCCTCGCTTTTTTCCACGACTTTCTCGATCACTTCCACGTCTAAATTATACGTTTTCACTTTCGTGTCAGGTCGCTTTTTCTTAGGTCCAGGTGTGTATGATTTTTTCTTCTTTTTAACGGGTTCTTTATCTTTGTATCTACTTCTTGTATCATAATCAAAGTTTCCTTCTACTGGTTCTTCATTCACAACACTTGTATTTTTTAGTGCATTAATATCGACTTTAGCCATTATTAACAACCTCTTTCTCTACTAAATTCTTTGCTAGTTTTTGATATGCTTGTACGACTTTACCAGCCGTTTGATGGTTTTTCACATCATTATACGTCTTCTTTTTCCCAGTGAATTGCGGAATGATTCGTGAAAATGGAATCGTTACATCCGAAAAATTCGTAATCCCTTCTGATTTGAATCGTTCTGTTGTCTCTTCTAACCATTCTTGACTTCTTCCAAAATCGTTCGTCACAAATTTGGAAACCACAACTTGATAATCACATTTTACTCCTTCTCGTTGCAGTTGTTTCACGATTCCAGCACTTCGCATCGCACCATCCAAATCATTTCCATCCAGCGTTGTCATAATGTATACAAGGTCTGAACTTATAAGGCTCATTACCGTAGGCATCGAGTTCTGAGACGGATGACAATCACAAATGATATAATCGAATGCCTCTTTTAAAGGATCAATCTTCTTTTTTAATACTTCATCTTTGCCACGCAAAACATTATCGTTTATCCAATCTTCAATTCTATCTATTCTATTATCTGATGGAATGAAATAAATTTCCTTGCCTGGAACTTGTACGATAACGTCTTGTATCGTCTTCCCTTCCGTAAGCCAATCATATGTGTTTCGACCAGGATAATCTTTTCTATTAAATCCTAATGTGTTCGAAACATCTCCGTTTTGACACAAATCAATCAATAAAACCGATTTTCCCATCTCTTCTAAAACATGAGCGAGCATCACGCTCGAAACCGATTTGCTTACTCCACCCTTGACTGAAAACATTGAAATAACTTTACCCATATGTACTTCCTCCCTTATTTTCATAAATGAAATGTATACGATTTGTTAACACTTGTCATATGTTGTCATGTGTTATTATCTGTTGTTAACAATTTACACTATAGTTATTTACTATTTCAAGGGGGATGTCCTTCTTTTTTTAAAAAAATTTTTTACTAGATTCGAAAACCTTAGAGTACCAAGGCATGGAGAATAAAAATTTTTTCTACACTCTTTACAGTAAAGTTTTCGAAGTATGTTTCAAAATCGATGAAATCGAGCTCAATGGACATGCTCGATTTTCCCAAATAGGCTAACATACTTCTGTTTACTATAAAGAGCCGCTTACGCTTTCCGAAAAATTTTTTATATCATATAGAAGTTTTTGAAACATAATAAAACCGATCGGAACATCATAACCGATCACAATCGAACACAAAACGAACAAAAGAACCCCGTATTTCAATTTTTATTTCTTTTCATGTAGAATAACCCACAACAGAAAACATGAATTTCCCATATTTTAAGATACCAACAATAAAATAAAGTAAAGTAAAGAAAAATAAAGTAAAATAACATAACAAATCAGATAGGTTTCCCCATGCCTCCCAAAGCCTCGCCATATTCCCCTATGAAAATATTATTTTTTTTATTTTTTGTTCGCAAATGCTTCGCCAGGTTTCCCCACGCTTCCCTAAATCACCATGTACTCTTCGCAAATGCTTCGCCACGCTTCCCTAAATTTTTTTCTACTTTTTGTACACATTTCCTAAAATTCGTTTATCATCTAAATGTTTTTTTACGAAAGTAGGTGTGTACATATGGAAGATTTTATTGATTCAGCAACTTTTGCTGAAATTTTAGGTGTTACGAAATCCACCTTTTTTTATCGATTACAACAAAATAAAATCCCACATCCCGATCACATTGTAGGGAAAAAAATGTTATGGAACAAAAATAATTTAATTTCATATTTTGAGGTAGAGCATGAACACTTTATCGCACAGCTAAAGGAGTGTGATAAGCATGGAATTTGAAAGTAAAATAAGACTTTTTATGATTAATATTGTTTTAGTGTTCATTGTAGTGACAAGTATCTATTTTACAGGAATTTTCCATGAGGGCTTTTTAAAAGAATTATTTAGTTTCAATTTTGAACATATATTTACTTTCTTTATTGTTTTTATTATTGAGTTATCCATCATTGGAACACTTCTATATAAGTTTTTTAGTAATAGAAGAAAACGAATCGCTGATTCGAATCTATTATCTTACAAAGAGGTAAATGGAGAACAAAAAACAGCAAGGAACAGTGTTTTTTATCCGCGAAATAACAAATTGTTTGGGAAAGAAAAAAGTGCTATGTACATATCACGCAACGTTCAAATCACAACAAAAAAATCACACGAACACATTTTACTATTAGGTCCTACAGGTTCTGGTAAATCAGCTTCGTTCTTCTTACCAAATTTACTAAGTCTCGATAATGTAAGTCTTGTCGTCACTGATCCGAAAGGAGAATTGTGTAGGAAATCCCGTTTTGAATTAGAACAAAAAGGTTATAAAGTCATTCATTTTGATCTTAGAAATCCTGAAGAATCAGCTCATTACAATTTATTAGCAAATGCGAAAGATCACGATGATGTTCGAAAAATCGCAGATTCCGTATTAATGAATGGAGAAGGTGCAGGAAAAGGTGATGAGTGGGCAAAATTATCTAAAACACTTTTGGAGATGTTTTTGTTCCATGAATTCGACAAGGGAGAAAAGTACATTAATAATGTAATCACCCAGATGGCTGATTTGGACTTAAAAAATGAACTAAAAGCAGAAGAATTTTTCCGTAACAGTTCTGAAGCAGCTTGGATGTCATATTTACAATATAAAAAACTAGCAGACGGTGCCAGTATGGTTTCAGGAATGTTTGCGACCGCACAGGGAAATATGAAGACATTTGAAAAGGATAATATAAAGGCAGTAGGAAAAAGAAGTGATTTCTCACCAAGCCTTTTAAGACAACAAAAAGTGGCTCTATTTGTCTCTTATCCCGAAGATGATGCAGAGACATACGCTATCTTTTTATCAGCTTTTTACACACAATTGTTCAGCCAAATCAAATCTGATCGTAGTGTCGATGAAACATTTGGGGCAATGTCAGGATTACCTGTTTATTTTCTTCTCGATGAGTTTGCAAACATTGGGAGAATACCATCTGTTGATGTTTTACTAAGTACAGTTCGTTCTAAAAAGATGAGTTTAGTCTTAGGTATTCAAAGTCTAGACCAATTGAAAAAGAACTACAGAGACACATTTAATATTATCGTAGAAAACTGTAAAACAAAGATCATACTCGGAGGAACGACAGGGGATACGGCAGAGTTCTTTTCCAAAATGGTCGGAGAAGAAGAATATACAAATATGTCCGTATCACAGGGAGACAGAAGTGTTTCTACCTCTACATCTACGAACAAAAAAGCAATCCTGAGTGCCGACCAAATCAGACGTCTAAAAAGTTATGAATTAGTTTGTGTTTCCGATAATTTAAAACCAATACGAGACGATAAAAATTACTATTTCTTAGATAAAGTTTCTTATTTCTTATTTAAAAATTTACCTTTTTCTGTTGAAAAGAATGATGAAATCATCCGTAAATACACAGTATGGAAGGAAAAAAAGAAAACAAAAGAAGTTGTACAGGAAAAGAAATTACATATCCAACAAGAACGACAAGAAAAAAATGAAGAAAGAGTTATGGTACGACAAGAACAAGTACAAAAACGAGTATTAACAAAACAAGAAGAAATACAAAAGCTAATTGAACAACGCAGAAAGCGTGATTTAGAATAAAAAAAGCGATCCTCACGGATCGTTTTTTATAATTCTAAAAGTACTTCAATCTCAGCAGTTAATTCTAGTAATCTATCTGTTAGTTCTACTATTTTATCAATTAAATCTAATGTTTTGTTTACACCTTCCAAATCTTCCATAACCCCTAATTTATCTACTTCCATATCAAGTTCGATAATGATTTCTGAAGCCAGCTCTTCCGAAATCATATCTAAACGTTTTATCGTTTTTTGAACATGAAATCCTGGAACAGAATCCATTTGAATGTCGCGGTCAAAATTGGTAGGGAAGAAATGAAGTAGTTGCTTCACTTGCCCTAACTTATGAACAAAATCCTTTACTTCTTCGCGCATCATTTCATGAATTTCTTCTTCTGTTAACATTGTCAAATCAAATACTTCCTGTTGTTTTTGTACATATGTATTCATGATATTTTGTTTTTCTGTATCGATTTTTACAACTTCTAGGTATGCCATTTCTAAGTACTCATTCAGGTCTTTTACAACTTTTTTCATGTCAATTTCCTCCCTTCTCAATTAAATGATTTATTAATTTTTTATACTTATCTTCTAACTTACGAATTTCTACTAATTTCCCTTTTGTACTATCACTTTCAGAAAGATTGATTCCTTGGAACAAGTCATCAAAAAACACCTTTTGTCTTTGTATAAGTTCTTGAATTTGTTCTTCTTTTTTTCGTGTTTTACTTTCTCTTATTTTGTTTACTTTATCTTGTAAAATAAGAAATTCATCTTTGAAAAGTTGTTCAATCATATGTAGTTTTACATTTCCAAAAAGATAACGAAGTACTAATTGTTGTTTGCTATACAATTTCTCTAAAACAAACATACGAGCCGTTCTTTTTTTCACTTCTTCTTTTCCAAGATTTCCAATTAAATTCTCCAAAAATGAACCTTCCTCAATGAGTCTATGATTTCGTGCTTTATTTCTTTTTTCTTTTTCTTCTCTCTCTAATTGTTCTTTTTGTTGAATTAAATTTTCAATCTTCTGTTCTAACTTTTGTATTTTGTTACTCATGTTTTCTGACATCACTCACACCTCCAAAAATAAAATTTGTCGTCAAAATTTTGATAAGTATAATTTGAAATTTATAAAAATCAAGTACAAAAAAATAAAACATGTTTTAAGAAAAAAGAATAAAAAAAGTGGTCCTAAAATGGACAATTAAAAAAAGGAAAAAACACTGCCCATGGCAGCCACTAAAGGCGCACAGATACATTCCCCTCTGGGGAACGTTGTGCTAAGATCAAAACCAAAACCTAAAAACCCTACAACCCCAATCAAAAACCCTCATTTCCATTTCGTGTTTTTTTCCTTCTTTTACTGTTCATTTCCATTCTCAGTTTTCCACATTTTGCTGTGTTCGTTTCCACTCCACTTTTTTACCAAAAAAAATTACACATGTTTAAAAATTGTGTTATCCTTTCTCAAAATTTGAACATAAATGTTTCGTTATTTTGAAAGGGGGTGAATCTGTTGAAAGAGAAATTTTTTCATCTTCGTGCGAGAGTATTCACACGGAGTAAGGGTCACAAAATGATAGCCAAAGCAGCGTACCGCGCTGGTGAAAAAATTTATGATGAAAAATACCATCGTCTTCGAAACTATGAAGGGAAAAAGAAATCAGAAGAGATTGAAAGTGCTATGTATTTACCTTCCCATGTTTCTGAAAAATTCAAGGATAGAAATTTCTTGTATAACGAGATTGAGAGACGAGAAGGAAATGTATCAAATAGACAATTGGCCCGTGAACTTGAGTTTAGTCTCTATACAGATTTCACCCCACAAGAGAACAAAGAAATGGTCGAACGTTTCGCTGAAACTTTCACCAAGGACGGAATGATCGTGGACGCTTGTTTTCACAAATTAAACGATAAAAATCCTCATTGCCACATGATGCTGACCCTTCGGGACGTCAACGAAGATGGTATTACCTTCGGTAATAAAAATAGAAGTTGGAATTCCGATAAAATGCACGGAAAATGGCGCGACACTTGGGAAAAAATCGTAAATGAGAAGTTTAAAGAAAAAGGATTAGATATCTTTGTTTCTCGTAAAAGTTTCGAGGAAAGAGGGATCGACAAAAAACCTACAAAACATTTGCCGTACGACAAAAAATCAGCAAAATACCAAGAGGTATTAAAAGAAAATAAAAAGATAAAAAAACAAAATGAATTCAAACAAAAAAAGAAAGAGATCAAGCAGGAAGTAGAACAAGTCAAAGAAGTAAAACAAATTGTCCGAAATACGAAAATTGCTGGTATTACAAACAACAGAAAGGAGGTGTTAGGTATGGGATTAGAACAAGAACAACTAAAACAAAAACCTGTTTATGAGGAGCCTGGACAAGATCCAAATGTTTATGAAGAACCTGAACAAAGTCGTACAGTTGGAGACTTATTCACTGAATCTATCAACGGATTAAAAGAACGTTATGAACGTTTAAATGAGGATACGAAGGTCTTAAAAGCAGACAAAAAACGTTCGTATGAACGTTATCGTAATCATAAAGAGACAGATTACAGTAAAAAAATGAGTTTAAAAAAAGAAGACGTAATTGATATGAAACTAGATTACAAAATGATGAAAGTGAATCTAAAAGAAACAAGTGTATTCTCGCTTTCCGATTGGAAACGTCGCAAACAATTGAAGGCTGCTATGAAAAAAAAGAAAATCCAAATCAAAAAGAAAAAACTTGAAATGAAACGTGAAAAGAAAAAACTGAAACTGTACAAAAAAGAACATGTGAAGAGTCGCAACAAACTTCTTAAAAACTACAAAGATAAAGCAAAAACATTCTTACTGATTAAGAAAACAGAACGTGAAATGAATAAAGTGAAGAACTTGAATAAACAGATTGATAACAACAAAGTTGTTAGTCTGAAAGACTTCAAAAAACAAAAAATGAAACTCGAATTGAAACCACAATTTGGCAAACAACGTGATAAAAAGCTGGAGTTATAACAAAAACAGGAATGGATGATTTCATCTGTTCCTGTTTTTCTATTAAAAATAGGTCAAAGTAAACCTATGTGTATATTTTTGTACACCTTATTTTTTTAGGTCAATGTTACGCTATATACGTTTTTTTGTACCTTTCAATGTAAGGCTATATCTATATTTTTGTTGAAAATCATTCTCATTACGGTATATGAAATTATTCTTTTTTCACAGTAAAAAACCAATTTTGGATTTCAATACGATTTCTTCATTCGAATTTTTGTTTCATCGGTCAAAATGACTCACGAGAGTACCCTTATTTTCCATTTTCTCGAACCCTCTAAGGTGTTTGTACCTCATTCGATTTCCCCTTCTCAAATAACGTAAAAAACATCTTAGAATCATTCACTTGTAAAATGCCAATTTAAAACAAGTGAATATCCCTCTTTTTCTCTTATATATAGTATGGATTGTTAAAAACAGTTTGTACTTCATGTATGGCTGCAGGATTCCTTAGGTGGATTTGCGGCCCCTGGAATCCTGGCGGATTTCAACTTCTCATTTCCACCTTTTTTTACAATCTTAATAGACACACTTTACCCCATTTTCTCTTATATATTGGCGGGAATTTCGAAAACAGTTTGTACTTCCCTCATCACGATCACATTCTTCATGCGCTTTTATACAAGCATTGAAACCACATAGTTAAAACCGCTTTTCATTCTTGTTATGCGTTGTCATCTGTTAACAACTATTGTTATCGCTTAACAAATGTACAAACTATTATCCTTATATGTTTCCCTCTCTTGAAATCCCCTTCCAAACACATGCCAAATTCTAACGAGAACACCCCTATTTCCTCTTTTTATCATCCGTCTAAGGTATTTACCCCTAAACGACATCTGAAACGTCAGAATCGAAAATAAACACCTTTTATGATTCTTGCAATCTCATTCCCTATCTACAATAAAAAATAAAACGTTGTTTTCCCCTCTTTTTCTCTTATATATCGATGGGAATTTCCGAAACAATTTGTACTTCCCTTGCTACACCTACATTTTTCATGCGGATTTAACACTTTCCAAATCCGATCGGATTCACCTTTCCTGTTTCCTCTGTTTTCTTCTCCAAACCTATATCAAATTCTAACGAAAATAACCCTCTCGTCCATTTTTATTATCCCTAGAAGGTATTCACCTTTGAAACACCTCTTTTTCTCTTATTCAAGGTATGTAATTTTTAAAACAGTTTGTACTTCATGCATGACTGCAGTGTTTTTGCCACGGATTTGCGAACAATTGAATCCTGGCGGATTTAACTCTGTTATTTCCGTGTTTTCCATCGATTCATTTCTTCTTGTCTTTTTAGTAATTCTGCTAATGATTCTTCTTTCTTTTTCTTCAATTCCACACGACGTGCAGCCATTTCTATTTCCCTTTTTTTCGCACGTTCTTCGTATTCTTTATCGACTTGATCTAGTTTATAAAATAAAAAAACAAACATTAATAAAACTAAAATTATTGCTACAACGCCGACCTGAATGAAAAGTTTATCAGGATCACTCAAACCTAAAATCATAGTATTTCCTCCCTTCGAGAACAAAACAACACAAAATACTAAACTTCTAAAAGCTCGAACCGACTTCTGTTATAAGTTCTATCTTTTCAACGTAATATAC
Source organism: Bacillus sp. BML-BC051 (assembly GCF_019656175.1). Taxonomy (NCBI): domain Bacteria; kingdom Bacillati; phylum Bacillota; class Bacilli; order Caryophanales; family Bacillaceae; genus Bacillus; species Bacillus sp. BML-BC051. The sequence goes on along the minus strand of NZ_BPLI01000069.1, from coordinate 2,749 downwards.
ATAAATTCAAAATGAAACGAGGTGATACACATGAAAGATTATGTAAAAATTTTTATGATTACATACGCAGCCACAGTACTAGCTAACATTACTTCTTCTCTTGTATTAACTGTTATGTAGTACAAACATAATAAAAAAGGTACCATCGTCAAGAAAAAAGAAACTGTTAGTTCTCTTTTTCCTTTTAGATAATACCTTTTCCCAGTATTACAGGATGCACCCCATCCTGTATCAACATATGCAGGCCCCCAACCAATATTAATATATGTAATAAAAAAACAAATAACACAACAGTTCATTACAACTGTCGTGTTAGATGCTTGCAAATAGTCCCAGTGTTGCAGGATGCGTCCAAGTCCATTTTTAGTATATGTAAAAAAGGAAGATGAAATCAGTGATTTCATCTTCCTTCTATAACCTATTATTTCGTTTCTTTAAATTCCATATATTGTACAGATTTTTCTCCTTCAAATTCAACCATATGAACATATACTATTTTATCTTTCTCTACAAGAAAATGTCCTAATCCTTTGTAATCAACAATAGGAAAATCTTGTTCAGGAGCTTGCTTTGGACTAAATTTTTTATCTAGGTAAACAAAACGATTTTGATCAGATTCTCCATAGACCTTAACTATGTAATCCTGAAATGGAATAACAGTGTCACTACGAGTCTTTTCATTTTTCACCTGTTTTCCATTTTCATCATAAACCCATTTACCTTTTTTTAAATCATACGTTGTATAATACAAGGTATCATTAATGTGCACAATATTCTTATCTAAATCTATGAAATCACCCATAGAACTTCCTGAAAAATAATCTTTCATTGGAAATTCTTTTTCTGTTCCATCTTCAAGATACAATTTTAACATATCTTTTGTAGTTACATAAGCCGCATCACCTTTACTTGTTCTTATGTAACCTACTTTTTCATCCGACGTAAGACTCATTGTAACCTTCGGAAGTTTCACTTGTTTTTTAACTTCACCTTTTTCATCGATAAAGAACATTGTATTCTCTACCATGAACGCTGTTCCGTAGATTGCAGCGTCAGCACCTGGCTGATGAATAAGTTTATCTTTTACAACCCATTTGTCTTTCTTTGTATCAGCGATGGAAACAAAAGTTTTCTCAGTATCCGAATACATATAATAAACGTATCCATTCCTTGCATTTACCTGTGATGTAGTCTTATTATTAGCATGTTTAGGCGCAACGGGTTCACCACCCACTTGTTTGAGGTTTTTCACTTGTTTTAAAACTTCTTTTGGAACAGGTGGTTGTTCTTTCTGTTTCGTTTGTGACGTTTTTTCCTGTGTAGTTGTAGTCACCTTTTCCTCTTTGTCACTACAACCAGTCATTAGTAATGTAGATAATGAAACTGTTATAAGTCCTTTTACTATCTTTCTCATAAATATACCTTGCCCCCTACAGTATTTATATGCCATAATTATACAATACTTTAACAAAAAATGGAACCCTGTAATAAATTATTTTTATATAACAATAAACAGAAATAAGAGACAAAATGAATCATACACTTTGTCTCCCTTACTTTCCTTACTTAAATGCTTCGCCACAATTGTCGCAAACATCACTGTAATGGTCTGTCAAACGACCACAGTGAGGGCATGTAGTATAACGATATTTTTCGTCTTTGCTAAAAAAAGATGTTAACTTCTTCATCAAGTCACACCTCCTTTTATGTAGATTTTGGAAATCGTAAGATAATTATACTCCCATGGGTATTTTAACGTCAATATTATTTTCAGAAAAGAAAGACTTAACGCTCCAATACTCAAAATAAAAGTTAAAAAAAAGAAAGAAAGTAAGCACACAGCTTGTCACAAATGGTTTGTCATAATACAATTAAGAGGTAACTTAAACAGAATTGCTATGTAGTAGGTGCGGTATCATCTCTCTCCATGTCGTTTGTAGGGAGGAGGTGATGCAGAATGATCGCAACGTTATTAATTAAACTAGCGGGGGGAACTCTTGCAGGTATCGGTGGTTACATCGGTAAAAAGCATTTTGGCCCGAAGATAGTTTCTTTATACAAAAACGCGAAAAACGCCCTACTCCGTGGAACAGATAAGGGCGGTTCTCGCAAAAATCGTTAATATAACTATTAAATTAACCGCGCCTACTATCTCTCACAATAGCAAGTTTGGTTACACAAGACAGGAGTTTCTCAGGCTTCTGTCTTCTTTATTTTATACAAATTACTAATAAACTTATACACAATATTTTCCAGTATCTTTAAAAAAGACATCAACTTTAGTAAATCTAAAGTTATGTCTATATTATAAGCTTCTTGTTGACCATCAGTCAACAAATTGGTATAGTACATTCCACTAAAATCCATTAGAATCCCTTAGAATATAGTGGATTCAATTCAAATAAACAAAAAAAGACTCACCTGAAGTGGTTGAGTCTTTTTACAATATATTGTCTTTTATTTTAAAATCACACAAGCTAGGGAAAAAACAAATAAATCGGTCATGACCATTTTAGGTAAAAGTAAAGAGAAGTTTTTTTTACTTGTGTAATTTGTATTCTGTTTATACATGTAGATTTGTATTTGTAAAGTCTTTTTGTTGTGTTTCTTTTCTTTGTTGTAATTGTTCATATAGGGGTACCGCCACATGCCCATCAACTTAAGAACGAAAACAAAATGAACTTTCGTTCAAACAAACTAAAAAACACGTAATGTACTTTTGGTATTGAAAAGTACACACACCAAATAA
>NZ_BPLI01000068.1:0-352 GCF_019656175.1 Bacillus sp. BML-BC051 | reverse complement strand
ATGGGAGCAACTGCAGTTGGTACAGGCTTAAATGCAGATCCAGAATATATTGAAGCAGTTGTAAAACATTTAGCTGCAATTAGTGAATTACCACTTGTTGGTGCAGAAGACTTAGTAGATGCAACGCAAAATACGGATGCATACACAGAAGTATCTGCAGCACTTAAAGTGTGTATGATGAATATGTCTAAAATTGCAAATGACCTTCGCTTAATGGCATCAGGTCCACGTGTTGGTTTAGCGGAAATTATGCTACCTGCTCGTCAACCAGGTTCATCTATTATGCCAGGGAAAGTAAACCCTGTTATGCCAGAAGTAATTAATCAAATTGCGTTCCAAGTAATTGGTAACG
>NZ_BPLI01000067.1:0-32191 GCF_019656175.1 Bacillus sp. BML-BC051 | reverse complement strand
GGTTCATCTATTATGCCAGGGAAAGTAAACCCTGTTATGCCAGAAGTAATTAATCAAATTGCGTTCCAAGTAATTGGTAACGACCATACAATTTGCCTTGCTTCAGAAGCAGGACAATTAGAATTAAATGTTATGGAACCAGTACTTGTTTTCAACTTACTTCAATCAATTAGCATTATGAATAATGGTTTCCGTGCCTTTACAGATAATTGCTTAAAAGGAATTGAAGCGAATGAAGATCGCTTAAAAGAGTATGTTGAGAAGAGTGTAGGAATTATTACAGCCGTGAACCCTCATATCGGTTATGAAGCAGCAGCTCGTGTTGCGAAAGAAGCAATTGCGACTGGGCAATCCGTTCGAGAACTTTGTGTGAAAAATGGTGTATTGTCACAAGAAGACTTAGAGTTAATTCTAGATCCATTCGAAATGACACACCCAGGGATTGCAGGAGCAACTCTTTTAAAGAAAAATTAAAAAAAGAGGGGGGACAATCCCCTCTTTTTTGTTTACAATATAGAAATGCTATATATGAATAGAGGTAGGGATGTTATGAGTAAGTTTACAGTAGCTTCTAATGGTTCATTAGAAACGACATTAAGAGGAGTAGAAGTATTATCAACACCACTTTTAAATAAAGGGGTCGCTTTCACGCAAGAAGAGAGAGAAGAATTAGGTTTAAAAGGGTTATTACCTCCAGCAGTTTTAACGTTAGAAGAACAAGCACGCCGAGCATACGAGCAATTTTGTTCTCAGCCGGATGATTTATTAAAGAATGTATACTTAACAGCGTTGCATGATCGAAATGAAGTGTTATTTTATCGTATATTAACAAATCATTTACGTGAAATGTTACCGATTGTATATACACCAACTGTTGGTGTAGCAATTCAAAGATATAGTCATGAATATCGTAAACCACGTGGTGTGTATTTATCAATTAACGATCCGTCAGGTATTGAAGAAGCATTCGCCAATATCGGTGCAACAGCAGAAAATATTGATTTAGTCGTTGTAACAGATGGAGAAGGCATACTTGGAATTGGTGACTGGGGCGTTGGTGGTATTAACATCGCAATCGGAAAATTAGCTGTTTATACGGCTGCGGTTGGAATCGATCCTAGTCGTGTATTACCGGTAATTCTAGACGTAGGTACAAATCGTGAAGAACTATTAAATAATCCATTTTATATTGGAAATCGTCACCCTCGTATAACTGGTGAAGCTTACGATGAGTTTATTGATACGTTTGTACAAGCGGTAAATAAGCAATTCCCGAAAGCACTATTACATTGGGAAGACTTTAGTTCTCGAAATGCACGAAAAATTTTAGATAAATATCGTCATGATATTTGTACATTTAATGATGATATTCAAGGTACAGGTGCAGTTTCCCTTGCTGCTGTATTATCGGCAGTGAAAGCTTCAGGTGTACCGTTAAGTGAACACCGCGTTGTTGTATTTGGTGCTGGGACGGCTGGAATCGGTATCGCAGATCAAGTTAGAGATGCAATGGTCCGCGTAGGTGTATCAGAAGAAGAATCATATAAGCGTTTCTGGTGTATTGATCGTAACGGGTTAGTTACAGATAATATGGAAGATCTTCTTGATTTCCAAATGCCGTATGCACGAAAAGAAGTGGAAGTAAGTGAGTGGAAACAAAACGATGTGATCGGACTTGCTGAAGTTGTGAAACATGTAAAACCAACAATTTTAATCGGTACGTCAACGGTTGCAGGAGCATTTAAAGAAGAGATTATTAAAGAAATGGCTTCTAACGTAGAAAGACCAATCATTTTGCCAATGTCGAATCCGACGCCACTTGCTGAAGCGAAACCAGCTGATTTAATTGAGTGGACAGAAGGAAGAGCATTAGTTGCAACAGGAAGTCCATTTGAACCAGTTACATATAACGGTGTAACGTATGTGATTGGACAATCAAATAATGCACTTATTTTCCCAGGGCTTGGTCTTGGAACAATTGTTGTACGTGCAAGCGTCATGACGGATGGAATGTTCGCAGCAGCTGCTGAAGCAGTTGCAAGCATGGTAGACACAAGTCAGCCAGGAGCACCTATTTTGCCAGAAGTTGAAGAGTTACGTAATATCTCGGAAATGGTTGCAATTGAAGTAGCGAAAGTTGCTGTTGCAGAAGGTGTTGCTAGAGAGAACTTAAGTGATAATGATATCAAGATTGCAGTGAAAGAAGCAATTTGGGAGCCGGAGTATCGCCAAATAAAAGCGGTAGAAAAGGTTAGAATATAGAAATAAAGCCCGTTTATTATATAAGCGGGCTTTCACTTTTACTACTGACAAAAAGTATAGGAAGTGGCACCTTTGAATTGGAATCAGTTATGGAAGAAAGATATATCCCTTTTAATTATATTAATGGTAGTTGTTCCGATTGCTGGAGAGCTTAATTTTCATCCTTTTAACGATACGTTTCGTGTTAGCTTTGGGACACCGCTTTTCTTCTTTTTATTGCTTTTTTTAAGAAGAATACCAGCAGCGGCTGCAGGTATCCTTGTCGGTATATGTGTCGTTTTATTCCGTGTATGTCTTGACTGGGTTTTGCAAGGTTCATTTCATATGACAGAATCATTTTATTTGCGTTATCCCGTGTTCTTTTATTATTTTATTTATGGAAGTCTTTTTTCACTTTGTAGGGTAAATAAGTTTCATCAGAAACCAATCGTTATTGGATGCCTTGGAATTACAATTGAAATTATCGCAAGTATGTCAGAACTAGCGATTTATCATATGGTAGTACTCGGTACAACGATAACAGTTTCTGAAGTAAATAAACTTATCATTATTGCTATTTTCCGTAGTTTCTTTGCACTTGGCTTTTTAAATATGATGATTTTATATGAAACGAAATTAAAAGAGTCACAAGTTCGAAAAGAAAATGAAAAAATGTTCATGCACCTTTCAAATTTATATGTTGAATCTGTTCACTTGAAAAAAACGTTACAAAATGCAGAGTTGATTACACAAGAAGCATATCAACTATATCGAAATTTACAGGCGGAAAATGATTCCAGTAGTAAAACAGCATTGAAAATAGCAGGAGAAGTGCACGAAATAAAAAAGGATAATCAAAGAATTTTTGCAGGATTATCTAAACTGTTATTAGATAAAAATGTGGCTGAGTATGTAGAAGGTCATGAGCTTACAGAAATGATTGTAAGAATAAATGAGAAATATGCTGAAATGCTAGGGAAAGATATACGTTTTTCTAAACATATAGAAGGTGAACACGCTGCATATCACGTGTATACAGTGCTATCAATCTTTAATAACTTAGTCGCCAATGCAGTGGAAGCAATTGAAGATAGAGGTCTCATTCGTATTCAGCTATATAAACGAGATCAACATGTAATCTTTGAAGTAATTGATGATGGACCTGGTATTGCACAAAAGTATAAGAAATTAGTATTTAAGCCCGGGTTTACTTCCAAGTATGATCAAACGGGAACACCGTCAACAGGTATTGGACTTTCTTACATACACGAAATGGTAACAGAGCTCGGCGGAGAAGTAAGGTTAGAAGACAATGAAACTGAAAAAGGGTGTAAGTTTATCGTTTGTTTACCGGAGTGCAGTTTAAAGCAGGAAGGGGAATAGGTTTGTTTTATTATATCGTAGATGATGATGAAGTTTTCCGTTCGATGCTTTCGCAAATTATTGAGGATGGTGATCTTGGGGAAGTAATTGGAGAATCGGAAGATGGAGCTTTTGTTGAAGCAGAACAGCTAAATTATAAAAAAGTGGATATTTTATTTATTGATTTACTCATGCCGATGAGAGATGGCATTGAAACAGTTCGCCAAATAGCGTCTTCATTTACTGGAAAAATTATTATGATTTCTCAAGTTGAATCGAAACAGCTCATTGGTGAAGCATATACACTTGGTGTAGAATATTATATTACGAAACCACTAAACAAAATAGAAGTAGTATCTGTTGTACGAAAAGTGATGGAGCGTATTCGTTTGGAACGTTCTATATATGACATTCAAAAATCATTAAATAATGTGTTTCAGTGGGAAAAGCCGCAAATGCGTAGTGAAACAATGCAAGAAGGAAAAAAGATATCAGATTCAGGACGCTTCTTACTAGCAGAACTCGGTATTGCGGGAGAGAACGGAAGTAAAGATTTACTTAGTATGCTGGAATATTTATACGGACAAGAAAAGGCGCAAACATTTGAATTTGGATTTCCTGCGCTAAAAGACATTTTTCACCAAATCACATTAAAAAAATTAGATCATATAGCTTCGGATGCAGATATAGATAAAGAGAGAAAAGCATCTGAACAACGTGTAAGAAGAGCGATTTATCAATCATTGAATCATTTAGCTTCTCTTGGATTAACAGACTTTTCAAATCCAAAATTTGAGAGCTATGCCCCGAAGTTTTTTGATTTCACTGTAGTGAGAAAACGGATGACAGAAATGACAAAGGAAGAATTTGCAGTTTCAGGTCATACGCGGATAAACACGAAAAAGTTTATTCAAGTGTTGTATTTTGAAGCGAAACGGTTGATGGAGATAGAGTGAAGAAGGTGCTTATAAATAAGCATCTTTTTTTTGTTCAATCAATATTTTATATTTTCTCGTAGAGCATGTAAAATGTTAAGTAAGAGAAAATGGTTTTACATTAAGGAAGTGTCAAAACAATGAGTTTTACATTAAATAAATCGATTATAAAAGAAGTATGCGGGGAGACCTCCTATAAAAGAGGCGAAGCTTATTATAAATCAAATAAAGTAATCGTGAATCATTATGATGAAACGAAAGAAATTTGTGAGGCGACGGTAAAAGGGAATGTAGATTTTCATGTTACAGTAGAAAAAGCTAAAAAAGGTGATGTAGTTGCGAGATGTAGTTGTCCTTCATTAGCGTCTTTTCAAACGTACTGTCAACATGTTGCGGCCGTCCTTATACAGATAAATTATAACCAGCAAACGGGCGGCATGTCCGAAAATATGAGCGGAAATGATCAATTAACGAATGGGATGTTTCAGTTGTTTGCAGACAAACCACTGAGGCCAAAAAGTAAACAACACCGTTTTGATACACGTGAAATATTAGATGTTACGTTTATATGTTCACCAGTAGCGACGAAAAGTGGTGGGGCCCTTCTTGGAATTCAGTTAAAACTTGCGAAAACATATTATATAAAGCATATTAGAGAATTTCTTTCTAAAGTGGAGAAAAGAGAGACTTTTCATTGTTCCAATGAATTTACATATACGCCAGATGTACACAGTTTTAAACAAGAAACGGACGCGATTATACAACAACTCATTAAAATATATCATAACGAAAAAATGTATGAAGATGCGTTAGAAGTACATGCGAAACAAGATGAAGGTATGATATTCATACCGCCATCTTCATGGAAAGATATGCTCTCTTCACTTTCTAAAGTGGAGTATGTACAGCTGAAACAAAATGAGCAGCTGTTTCATGGCTTGCAAATGTCAAACGGTTTATTGCCATTACATTTTGAGTTTACGAAAGGAAATAATGGTGGATTCACACTTCATATAGACGGCCTAAATCGTGTTCAAGTTATGGAAATGTATAACAATGCTCTTTACGATGGAAAATTATATCATTTACCTATGGAAGATTGTATGCGACTTATTGAATTGCAAAAGATGATGAGTCGCTCAAATAGCAATCAGTTCTATATTCCTGAAAATAAGATGGAACATTTCGTAGCGAAAGTTGTACCTGGATTAATGAAACTTGGAACGGTACGCATTGATGAAGTAATATCAGATCGTGTTGAAACACCGTCGCTAAAAGCAAAACTATATTTAGATCGAGTGAAAAATCGTTTGTTAGCAGGTCTCGAATTTCATTATGGAAACGTCGTGATTAATCCGCTAGAAGAAGACGGGCAGCCGTCTGTTTTTAATCGGGATGAGAAAAAGGAAAAAGAGATTTTAGACATTATGAGTGAAAGTGCCTTCGCGAAAACAGAAGGCGGCTATTTTATGCATAATGAAGAGGCTGAGTATAACTTTTTATATCATGTCGTTCCAACGTTAAAAGCCTTAGTTGATATTTACGCGACAACAGCAATCAAATTACGCATTCATAAAGCGGATACAGCACCACTTATTAGGGTAAGAAGAAAAGAAAGAATTGATTGGCTATCATTTCGTTTTGATATAAAAGGAATACCGGAAGCGGAAATTAAAGGTGTATTAGTAGCTCTTGAAGAGAAACGTAAATATTACCGATTAGCGAACGGTTCTTTATTATCACTAGAGAGTAAAGAGTTTAATGAAATTAATCAGTTTGTAAAAGAATCAGGTATTCGAAAAGAATTTTTACATGGGGAAGAAGTGAATGTTCCGCTTATTCGGAGTGTAAAATGGATGAACGGACTTCACGAAGGTAATGTTTTAAGTTTAGATGAGTCTGTTCAAGATTTAGTTGAAAGCATTCAAAACCCGAAAAAATTAAAGTTTACAGTGCCGCAAACTTTACAGGCTGTAATGAGAGAGTATCAAGTATACGGATTCGAGTGGATGAAAACACTTGCCTATTACCGTTTTGGCGGTATTTTAGCAGACGATATGGGACTTGGAAAAACGCTGCAAAGCATTGCTTTTATAGATTCTGTTTTGCCGGAAATTCGAGAAAAGAAACTACCGATATTAGTTGTTGCACCATCGTCATTAGTTTACAACTGGTTAAGCGAGTTGAAAAAATTTGCCCCACATATTAGAGCAGTGATTGCAGATGGAAATCAAGCAGAACGACGAAAAATTTTAAAGGACGTAGCGGAATTTGATGTCGTAATTACATCATACCCGTTACTGAGAAGAGATGTAAGATCATATGCGAGGCCGTTTCATACACTATTTCTTGATGAAGCACAGGCGTTTAAAAATCCTACAACGCAAACTGCAAGAGCAGTGAAAACAATTCAAGCTGAGCATCGTTTCGGACTAACGGGAACGCCTGTAGAAAATTCATTAGAAGAGTTATGGTCTATTTTCCATGTTGTATTTCCAGAATTATTACCGGGAAGAAAAGAATTCGGTGATTTAAGGCGTGAAGATATAGCGAAGCGCGTAAAACCTTTCGTATTAAGACGATTAAAACAAGACGTATTACAGGAGCTTCCAGATAAAATAGAGCACTTACAGTCATCGGAGTTATTACCAGATCAAAAGAGACTATATGCTGCTTATTTAGCGAAATTAAGGGAAGAAACGTTAAAACATTTAGATAAAGATACGTTACGTAAAAATAAAATTAGAATTTTAGCTGGCTTGACGAGGTTACGACAAATTTGTAATCATCCCGCTTTATTCGTTGATGATTACAAGGGGAGTTCAGCTAAATTTGAGCAACTGCTAGAGATACTTGAGGAATGTAGAAGTACAGGTAAGAGAATTTTAATCTTTTCTCAATTTACGAAGATGCTGTCAATTATTGGTCGTGAGTTAAATCGTCAAGCAATTCCATACTTTTATTTAGACGGAAATACCCCTTCGCAAGAACGTGTAGAGTTATGTGACCGGTTTAACGAAGGCGAAGGAGACCTATTTCTCATTTCTTTAAAAGCTGGTGGTACAGGTCTTAACTTAACAGGTGCCGATACAGTTATATTGTACGATTTATGGTGGAATCCAGCTGTTGAACAACAAGCAGCAGATAGAGCATATCGAATGGGACAAAAAAATACGGTACAAGTTATTAAATTAGTGGCTCACGGAACAATTGAGGAAAAAATGCATGAACTGCAAGAGAGTAAGAAAAATTTAATCGCTGAAGTGATTGAGCCGGGAGAAGAGAAATTGTCCTCAATTACTGAGGAAGAAATTCGAGATATTTTAATGATCTAATGTAAAAAGCTATGCCTTCAAATGTATGAGGGCATAGCTTTTTTGTTGTAATAATTATTTTTGTTTTGTACAAAGTAAAGAAATCCAATGTTATTTAGATTACTTCTTTGTCCCTTTACTTTTATATGGCTTTGCAGCTGCTTTTTTCTTTGCACTTGATTGCCAACGGTTCCACCCTTTACTTCCTGTACCTTGTCCTACACCTTTTTTTGGTTTTGCTTTCGTTTTACTCATATGATCACTCCGTTATATAAAAATCTTATTTAATAATAGTCAATGATTTAGAACATACTCTTTATAAATGACTATGATTGCTTTAAGTAAAAATAAACTGCTTGAATGCTATAGTATAACACGAATTTGCACGTAAACTGAAAGGAATTACAAAGAAAATGAAAATAATACGAAATACTGCGGATTCTATATTTCGAACGATTACATTACTTGTTGTGTATATGTTAGTTTCGGTTAGTGAAACGTTTTTTGGATTGACAAGACAGAAGAAGTAAAGACGTTATATTGAAAACAATCAATAAAGCCGTAAAATAAAGAATTTAAAAATATTTTTTAATTTTTGTTGACTTTCTTTATTTTTTGTATAGAATAATCATTAATAAAATGTTTCAGAGATGTGACAACAAAACGACTATGAAAGGACGAGTAGTAGTAGGATGTAGTCTAAGCGAGTCAGGGGTGGTGTGAGCCTGATACGAAGCCTATTATGAAGAACCTCCTGGAGTTGCTAACCGAAATCCTTTACAGGAAAGTAGACTTAGCCGGGAACTTCGCCGTTACAAGAAGAACAGTATCGAGATATTTCATCTCCGTATTGTATAAGTGAGCAACCTCTGTTGCTAATTTGGGTGGTACCGCGGAACCAAAGTCTTTCGTCCCAGTTTTTTGGGAAAGAAGGGCTTTTTTTGTTGGCTTCTTTTCACAACATCCAAACATTTTAGGAGGAAACCACCATGTATCAATCATTAATGACAGTAAGAGAGACTCAAATCGCAATTAAGGAAGTTAAAACATTTTTTGAGGATCAATTAGCAAAACGCCTTGAACTATTCCGCGTATCTGCACCATTATTCGTAACGAAAAAATCAGGATTAAACGATCACCTAAACGGTGTAGAACGTCCAATTGAATTTGATATGTTACATTCAGGAGAAGAATTAGAAATTGTTCATTCACTAGCGAAGTGGAAAAGATTCGCATTACATGAATACGGCTATGAAGCTGGTGAAGGTTTATATACAAACATGAACGCAATCCGTCGTGATGAAGAACTTGATGCAACACATTCCATTTACGTTGACCAATGGGATTGGGAAAAAATCGTTCAAAAAGAATGGCGTACTGTAGATTACTTACAAAAAACAGTACAAACAATTTATGGAATATTCAAAGATTTAGAAGATCACTTATTTGAAAAATATCCGTTCCTTGGAAAGTATTTACCAGAAGAAATCGTGTTTGTTACTTCTCAAGAACTAGAAGATAAATATCCAGAATTAACACCGAAAGATCGTGAACATGCGATTGCGAAAGAACACGGTGCAGTTTTCATTATCGGAATTGGTGATGCACTTCGTTCAGGTGAAAAGCATGACGGACGCGCAGCTGATTATGATGATTGGAAATTAAACGGTGATATTTTATTCTGGCACCCAGTACTACAAGCTTCGTTCGAATTATCATCAATGGGAATTCGTGTTGATAGTAAATCACTTGATGAGCAGTTAACGAAAACTGGTGATGACTTTAAACGTGAGTATGATTTCCATAAAGGTATATTAGAAGATGTACTACCATTAACAATTGGTGGTGGTATTGGACAATCAAGAATGTGCATGTACTTCTTACGTAAAGCACATATCGGTGAAGTGCAATCTTCTGTATGGCCTGATGATTTACGTGAAGCTTGCAAGAAAGAAAACATTCATCTGTTTTAATAGAAGCGAGAGAGGATAGCTCAAAGAGTTATCCTCTCTTTTTTATTGTGTAAACGAATGGTTTACAGTGGATTGTACCAATAGTTTCTTTCTTTTTTATCTCCTATTATGTCGTAATTTGTTAAAGGAGTTAATAACAGTAAATAAGAATCTATAAAAAACTATAAAAATTTACAATTACAGGTTTTATATTTTACAGAATTCAACCTATAATATTTTCAGGTGATGAAAAGGGGGAAAAGGATGAAAACAACACGTACTTGTAAAATCAATTCTATTACAAAAGAACAAACGGAAGATTTAATTACTTTGATTCGTACGTTCGAAAGTGCAAAACGATATAGTTTTAATCGTTTGATTGAGGGCGAAAACGAGAAAGAATTGATAAAAAAACTACAACCTAAATATTTGTTAAATAAACGTTTTTGTGAAGATGCAATTTTACAAGCGCAAACGATCCTTTTCTCTCAAAAAGAACTTCTTCCTGTTTACCTAGAAAACAATCAAAAAAAGTTAGAAAAGACGTTCCAAAAAATAGATGATTATGAACGCGGCAAAAAAAGACCTAAACAAGTTTCATTAGAAACTTGTTTAATTGGTTTAAGAAAACGAAAACAAAAATTAGAACAAAAAATTGAAACGTATGCAAAACATATTAAAAATAAAACATTACCTCCTATTATTTTTGGTGGGCGGAAAAATTTCTATGAAAGAATGAAAAACAAGATATCCAATCAAGAATGGAAAGATTTGCGGACACGACAATTATATTCTCGTGGAGATAAAAGCAAAAAAGGGAATTTGAACATGCGCATTACAGTTGATGACTGTGGGCAAGGATGGTTAGAAATTGCAAATCCATTAGGACGAACAAATGGAAAAACAAAAAGCCCACGAATCAAAGTTCCGATTATCATTCCATATCATTTTTATCATCAAATCACAAATGTCGTTATGGGAAAGCAAATCGGTGTAAATCCAAAAGGAAAACCGATTATAGAGCATCAAAAATATAGTGTAGAAATCATTCGTAAACAAAATGAATTTTATGTAAATATTACGTTTGATGAAACAGAAATAGGTCGTGTACTAGATTTCAAGGAAACACCACAATCAGATGTAATTGCAGGAATTGATGTGAATCCGGACCGTATTGCAGTTAGTTTATGTACAAAACAAGGTAATTTTAAAGGTTCAAAAAATTTTTATCTACACCATCTGAATGCGTTTTCGACAAACAAACGCGCAACGATAATTGGACAAATCGTACAACAAATTAAAACATGGTTATTGGAAAACAATGTAGGTGGAATTGTTTTGGAAGATTTAAAGTTTCAACAATCTCATGATACTGATAAATACAGTAATCGTAATTTCCATCAATTTACGTATAAAAAGATGTTGAACAGTTTAATTCGTATGGGTCTTCGTAACGGATTTTCTGTTAAAACAGTAAACCCTGCTTATACAAGTGTGATTGGAAAATTAAAATACAGTAAAAATTTCGGTATTAGCGTTCATGAAGCAGCCGCCTTCACGATCGCAAGACGTGGATTGGAATTGCAAGAACAAGTACCAAAAGAGATTATATTATTATTAAAAAACCAAATTACAACAAAACTGCGTATTCTTGTTGCTTCCATGGAAGAAAGTAAAAAGAATACGCAAAAAGTATATAAAAAATGGTTACAAACAATCCAAACGTGGAAAGAATATCACAATTGGAAATTGTGGAGCATTCTTCATAAAACTGTTTATATGAGCAATCAACAATTCGTATTTAAAATTTAAATGAGAAGGGGGGTACTGGTTTATTTCTTATAACTTCTTGCATACTACTGACTTGGATGAATGGTAGTATGCAAGGACAGATCGTTCCTAACAGGAACCTGCCGTCATTCTTTCACAATAGGTGGATGAAAAGGTCACAACCCTTACGGACAGGAAAAAGGTGAGATTCCTTTTCGGTAGTTGGCATTTGACTTGGTTCGCCAACAATTTATAGATTTTTATAAGAATTTTAAACCAGGGGACGTTATGAGCTTAGGACAACAACTTAAAAGATTACGAGAGTCAAAAGGGTTTTCACAGGAAGATGTTGCTAAGAAAATTGGTGTGACAAGGCAAGCTGTGTATAAGTGGGAACATGATAAAAGCTGTCCGGATATTGATAATTTAATTTTGCTTAGCGAAATGTATAATGTCACATATATGATAAAAAGTGAGAAGAATCAGTTATATTTCCTAGGAAAGAGTACAACATGCAACTGAATTGTTTTATAATAATTTCGAGATATTAATAGTATGTTAAAAAGTCCAAACAAGCATAACCCCGTTCTAAAGCTAGGACGGGGTTCAAAATCTAAGTTTTATTAAGCGTAAAGTTCTTTCAAATATTTTTACTTCAGTAAAGACGTCTAATAAAACATTACTTATTTGTTACCGAGTTCTTCCGCTAAACCGATTAAAATTCCTTCCGTTCCACGAATGTAGCAGAGTCGATACGAGTCCTCGTACTGAACTACTTCGCCAACGAGCTGAGCACCATGCTTCTTAGTAAGTCTGGATACCATTTCGTCAATGTCTTCAACGGTGAACATGACACGCAAATAACCGAGGGCATTTACAGGAGCTGTCCGGTGATCTGCAATAGTAGGTGGTGTGAGAAATCGAGAAAGTTCAATTCGGCTATGGCCATCTGGCGTAACCATCATAGCAATTTCTACGAACTGAGAACCGAGTCCAGTTACGCGACCAGCCCATTCACCTTCGACAGTAGCGCGCCCTTCGAGTTTTAATCCAATCTCTTCGAAGAAAGAGATTGCGTTATCAAGAGATTCTACAACGATGCTGACATTGTCCATTCTTAGTAATTTGTTGTTTGCCATAGTCTTTATCTCCTTTATATGTATAAATTTATTATCTAACTATCCTCATAATTATACTAAAATCTCCTATAAACAAAAAACACCTTGTCACAGTGTAGGAAAAAATGACAAGGTGTTTTCGGGTATAGAATAAACATTTTGTTAACAAACAAAACCTCGGAAACCTTCTACTACTGATATACGCATGAACTTTATTTCGTGAATACTATTATTGTAAGAATTTGATAATGTAGTTTCTATTCGATAATATAACTTCGACTTCCCCGCAAAATATTCCCATCCTATTTCTATTAATATAGGAAGAAAATAGATTTATATAATTTATTTTAAGTTTTACTGGTGGAAATTAACTCATCTGCACTAAAGGCTCAATTTTCGCCATAAATGATTGATGCAGTGCCTCGACACCTGTTACTAAATGAAGGCGGTCAATAACGACAGATACTTTAATTTCTGATGTACTTACCATTTTAATATGAATATCTTCTTCTTTTAAAGTAGTGAACATATTCGCAGCAACACCTGGATTAGAGACCATACCAGACCCTACAATTGATACTTTTGCTAAATGATTTTCATATTCTACAGATTCATATTGTAATGTTTCTTGATGTTGTTCTAATACCTCTAATGTTTCTCTTAAATCATTAGAATGGATTGAGAAGGAGAGGTGAACAGTTCCTTCATTTGTAATACTTTGAATGATGATATCTACATTAATATGTGCCGCTGCTAATGTAGAGAAAACTGTTGAAAGTGCACCTTGTTCTAAGCCTTTTATTGTGACGCGTGTAATATTATCTTCAAATGCAATACCTTTAACGATTGATTGTTGTTCCATGTTACATTCTCCTTTTACAATTGTTCCATTTTCTTGTTCCATACTTGAGCGAACTTCTAACATGACATTATGATTTTTAGCAAACTCAACAGCACGCGGGTGTAATACGCCAGCACCGAGGTTTGCAAGTTCCAACATTTCATCATAAGAAATTTCTTCTAATTTATAAGCATCTTTTACAACTCGTGGGTCCGTCGAATAAACACCGGTCACATCTGTGTAAATATCACATTTTTTTGCTTTCAGTGCAGCAGCTAATGCAACAGCAGTTGTATCAGAACCACCGCGTCCAAGTGTTGTAATTTCATGGTTTTCACTCATTCCTTGGAATCCAGCTACAATAACAATCGTACCTTCAGTAAGATAAGATTGAATTCGATCTGTATGAATGTCAGTAATCCGTGCACTACTATGTACAGATTCTGTCGTAATACCAGCTTGCCATCCTGTTAATGAAATCGCGTTATAGCCTTTTGCTTGTAGTGCCATCGTTAATAATGAAATAGTCACTTGCTCTCCTGTCGATAGAAGCATATCCATTTCGCGTTTACTTGGGTTTTCTGTAATAGCGTTAGCGAGTGCGACAAGTTCATCTGTACTCTTTCCCATTGCTGAAACGACAGAGACGATACTATGTCCTCGTTCATATTCTTCAATAATTAAATTTGCTACATGTTGAATACGCTCAACACTTCCGACAGAAGTGCCACCAAATTTTTGTACAATCGTTTCCATTACGAATTCCTTCTTTCATCCATTTTTAAGAATAGATTAGGACATATATAAATCCCAATATTCCTGTAGTTACCAGAGAAAAGCAAAAAACACCATCTCAAATAAGTGAGGATGGTGCTGTTACAGGAAAAGGGAAACAGAAAACGGAGCTAATAAAAAAACCGCCAAAAAAGGAATACCATAAAAATGATATCTCTTTTTTGTAGATAGCTCTTCATACGTACACGTCTGTACATATGACAGTTCTGTTTCTATTCGAAAACAGCCCCAATTGATAAATGCAGAGAAATTTATCAATTTCGGCAACACTTCCTTTCATCTAATTTCATAGACATCTCTGTGTCTCCATTAGAATACTCATAAGTATTGCAACCTCTATCTCACGTTTTAGGCGAGAGTGTTTGATTTATGAAGTTGTTGGTAACATTTGTTTTATAATAATTTAAATTTTTCGGGGAAGCAAGTGTTTTATATAAATTTTAAAAATTCTTTCTCTTTATGAAAAAGTTTGTGAAAAATGTAGCAAAATAAATTCATAGCATGTACATTAAACTTATAGTGCATTGGAGGTGGAAGAATGAAGGGGAAAAAGCCTATTTATGTTTCGGCAGAAATGAACACAACAATGGAGAAATTATGGGAATACACGCAAGAACCACATATACATACAGAATGGGATGCCCGCTTTACTGAAATTTCATATTTAGAGAAAAAAGAAGGAGAACCACAGAAGTTTTTATATAAAACAAAAATCGGATTTGGACTTGAAATAGCTGGAGAAGGGGAATCGATAGGTGAAATAAGAAAAGAAACAGGAGAACGGATTTCTTCTTTAAAATTTTGGACGGATAATAGATTATCACTTATTCAAATAGGGCGTGGTTATTGGAAGTATACACCGCGTGAAAAACACATTCATTTTGAGACACAATATGATTATGATACGAGGTTTGGTCGTATAGGGAATGTAATAGATTTCTATATGTTTCGGCCGTTATTAGGCTGGGCGACTGCTTGGAGCTTTGATGCATTAAAATTATGGTTAGAGAAGGGACTTCATCCTAGGTTACTAATTAGAAGAACAATGACATATTGGCTCGTATGTTTATTAATTGCCTTTGTATGGATGTATCAAGGGATAGTGCCGAAACTAGTGTTTACTCATTCAGAGGAAGTAAAAATGCTATCTGTGATAATTGGTTCAACGGAATATAGTATTTTTGTACTTAAAATAATTGGATTATTAGAAATTATTTTTGGTGTCATATGGCTGTTGCCATTTCCAAAACGAAAAGTATTTATCGTACATATTTTTATGTTAATAGCCTTAACGATAGCGGCGGGTTTTACGAATATCTTAAGCTTTACAGAGCCGTTTAATCCAATTACATTAAACGTTCTACTAATGGGGTTATCAATTGTCGGTTATATAAATAGCACGAATTTACCAAGTGCAAAAAATTGCAAGAGGAAGAGAAAGGAATAATGTATGGCTAATATGTATGAAAGACTATTAGGGGATTCTTATAAAAAACTTCATCCGAAATTACAGAAACGCTATGAGATCACGGAAGAAAATAGCTTTACTGGAGAAGGAGAAATGGATGAAATTTACGGTGGTTCTTTTTTCGTAAAATTAATATTAAAAATTGCATCGAAGTTTAGAATGTTTTTCTCTGAGCGGGGGAAGGAAGTGCCATTTACAATACATAATACCGCTGAGCGAGATGAACATGGAAATGAACTAGTAAGGTGGAATCGTACTTTTTATTTCCATAATAAGAAAAGATATTTTAATGCCGTTATGCAGTTGGATGGAGAGAATAATGAAATTGTAGATTGTTTTGGTGAACCGCACTTACTTGTTTCTACATTGAATTTTCATATTGATGAGATGGGGGCAATGCATATTTCTTCAAAGAAACAATGGTTTTATATGTTTGGAAGAAAAATTCCGTTACCAAAGTTTTTGTATGGCGAAGCAAAAATTGTAGAAAGTTATGATGAAACACAACAATGCTTTCGAATTCATGTACAAGTACGCAATCCGTTAATCGGTTCATTATTTTCATATAAGGGAACATTTGTGGAGAGGAAATAAATGATATGAAAAATATAATAGTTGGGCTTGCTTGTTATATTGTTTTTCTAATATGTGAGTGGACAAATGTAAACCCAGTTGAAGCAATTATATTATTATCTATTTTGTTATTTATACCGATGTCATTTTGCATCATTGATAAGAAAACAAGAAATGGATCACATGTATTCTTTTATAAACTGGTATCGCTGTTATATCCAATCGCAGCAATTAGTGCAACGCTAGCTTTCGTAACAAATCACTATTTCTTTGCTTTACTTTGGTTTGTATATACAGGAATTGTTGCGTTATTTGGTGTAAGTAGATTACTAGAAAGAGGATGGAAACCGTTAGAAGAGACGGCTATCGATAGTGCGTTTATGTATTTGTTTTTAGGTGGTTTCTGGTTTTTTGCTTCTGTAGTAAAACTTTCCATTATGCATTTTAGTTCTGACATTGTTTTGCTTACCGCTGCACACTTTCATTATTCGGCATTTCTATTGCCATTATCAGTCGGTTTAATTGGGAGAAAAAGAGAAAAGAGAAGTAAAGTATATGATGCTATTATGTTTATCATCGTCATTTCACCTATGACAGTTGCAATAGGAATTACGTACTCAAGAGTATTTGAATTTTTTGCAGTATGCCTATATTTATGTGCGATTTATGGTTATGGGATTTATGTTTGGCGCACGAAATTTAATGCTATCAGTGCAAAGGTTCTTCTGATCATATCGTCTAGCACACTCATGGTAACAATTATGTTTTCACTTATATATTCCTATGGGAATTTGAAACATGTACTGACGATTACAATTGCTCAAATGGTTTGGATTCACGGTGTTGTCAATGGAATTGGAGTAGCGTTACCAGCATTTGTCGGCTGGATGATTGAAAAGAGTGCTTCGAATTATAAATATTACGGGAAACCAATGAGCAGGTTAAGAGGAAATACGACAGTTGGGGAAGCATTTTTACATAACAGACATTTAATAGATAGCAAGGAATACAAAGGTTTAGTTGATAATATGAATGATTTTCATAGTGAGGCATTTGACATGGCGAAGATTCCTTTAAGTATTACTCGGTTTTATGAAAATACAAAAGAGTATGAGTTACAATCGCATATTAAATGGGCTCGGTGGTTCCACCCGGTTGCATTTTGTTATGAGAAAATGAGTAAGCGTGTAGGACAAATACATTTAGGAATGGGCGGCAAGTGGGAAACGATGCAAGGCTCTATCATTGGGATAATAGATGCGAAGGATGGAAGAGAGAATGTAAGGGCTTGGCTAAGAAAAAATGAAGCAGGAGAATCTATATTTGTAGCTCTTTACTCAAAGCATACATATAGGAACGAGACATATATGAATATTGCATTACCTTTACCATATTCGAATATGACGGGGGTTTTGAAATTATGTAATAAGAGTAATGATTTAATTATTACTAGTAAGCTAAGAGAAAACGGTAAGGGAGATGAGGGTATTTATTTACATACTCGTTTCTTTACAATACGTTTACCGTTAGCAGAGACTTTTATTATGAAAGAGAGCACGGATCACATATTAGAAGCTAATCATAGAATGTGGATACTTGGAGTTAAGTTTTTAGAAATTGATTATGAGATTAAGAAAATAGAGGAGAAGTAGGAAAAGCTTGGAGAGATTCCAAGCTTTTTTATGTATGCGTAATTGTCATAGCAACTTGTTTATCTAAGTCTCGGTCCCAAACGCGTTGAATTTCAAACGTACCTTTTTCAAAAAATAATGGGAATCTCTCTTTAAACCAATCTTGCATAGGAAGATTTAGTGCTTCATCAATTGGTACCCATAATAATTCGCCCTCAGGAGGATTCATAAGAAGTTCTCCATCAAATGAGTCTGTCCAATAATTAAATACCATATATCGAACATTTTCTTTCGGATTTACGTATTCATCTAATCCCTTAAAACTTAGATTTGAGACAAGTAATCCAGTTTCTTCTTTTACTTCTCGTTTAGCAGCTTTAACGATACTTTCTGGGAAATCTACTTTACCGCCAGGAGCGATATAACCAGGGAAACCTAGACGATCGGGGCGCTGTATTAGCAATACTTCGTTATTCCGCTGAATCATACACATCGTGTAAATACGGTGTTCTATATCTTTCCAATTGTTGCTCATACGAATCTCTCCTCTTATAAAACCTTATAGTTTTTAACTATAGTTATATATGACAAAAAATACAATAATAATACAAAATTATACAAATTACAATTGACTATTACTAATTTTCAGAACTATAATTAGTCTGTTACATAAATACATTGTACTTGAGAGGGGAATATATTCTATGAAAAATAGAATAATCGCAGCAGGAGTAATTGCAGCTAGTATATTATCTTATTCATCTAGTAGTTTCGCACAAACAAAAAAATTTCCAGATGTCCCAGCTAAACATTGGGCAGAAGATTCTATTTACTATTTAGTAGATAAAGGTGCAGTTAAAGGTAACGATAAAGGAATGTTCGAGCCTGAAAAAGAAATCACTCGTGCAGAAGCAGCTACAATGATGGCTCAAATCTTAAACTTACCAATCGATAAAAATGCTAAACCATCTTTCGGTGATTCTCAAAATGAGTGGTATACTCCATTCATCGCAGCTGTAGAAAAAGCTGGTGTTGTTAAAGGGAAAGGACCAGGTGTATTTGATCCAACTGGGAAAATTGATCGAGTTTCAATGGCCTCTCTTATTGTAGAAGCTTACAAATTAGATTCTAAAGTAAATGGTACTCCAGCAACTAAATTCAGTGATTTAGAAAAAAGTTGGGGTAAAGCAAAAGCTAACATCCTAGTTGAATTAGGGATTTCTGTTGGGACTGGTGACAGATGGGAGCCAGAAAAAATTCTAACTAAAGCAGAGGCAGCTCAATTTATTAAAAAAGCAGATTCTCTTAAAATAGGAAATCCTTTAGTAGAACAGATGATTATTATTGATCCTGGTCATGGAGGAACAGATCCTGGGAAAGCGACACAAGGATTACATGAAAGTGATATTGTATTAGATACATCTAAAAGATTACAAAGTTTAATAGAGAAACAAACTCCATTCCGTGTGATGTTAACACGTGAAACAGATATTCGTCTTGGTGAAAAACAAGGAGAAGACCTTAAAAATCGTGTGGATTTCGCGAAGGAACATAATGGAGATATTTTTGTAAGTATCCATGCAAATGCTTCTCAAAAACATGATGGACATGGAACAGAAACTTTTTATTATAAAGGATCTGAAAAGAAAGAATTAACTGATCGTGAAAAAGATAGTTATATGTTAGCTGATAAAATACAAAAACGATTAGTTAAAGCTCTAGATACAAGAGATCGTGGTGTGAAACCAGAAGACTTTTATGTACTAAGAGAAAATGAGATGCCAGCAGTATTAACGGAGCTAGCATTTTTAGATAACAGCGAGGATTATGAGAAGTTAGCTTCAGAATCTGGAAGACAAATAGCAGCTGAGGCAATTTTTGCGGGTATTTTAGATTATTATGAGTGGAAAGGTTTTGATGTTTCAAAATCTCGTTTAACAAAATAATAATGTTGATTGCTAGGCCCATCGTCTATATAGAGATGGGCTTTTTATGTAAGTTTTTGTAATTTTATATCAGGATAAAAAGATATATCGTATTATACTAATTATGAATAAAATAATGGTAGATTAGTTTATTTTTATCACGTATACTTTTACTGTTGACTAATTAAGAGTTTGTTAGTTTAATAGGGAAAATTATACGATAAAGGGAGGCAAGTTAACACGGGACAAGCATATACATAACGTGTTAAAAAAATTATGAAAAAAGTTATTTCTAATGTGTTAGCAGTGACAGTCGCACTTCAAGTAGTGATGGCTCCAGCAACTTCGTTTGCATCTACAAAAGAATTTCCAGACGTTCCGAAAAATCATTGGGCACTTGAAGCGATTAATGATTTAACGTCAAAAGGGGTTATTGCAGGTTACGATAATGGTAAATTTGGCTTTGGAGATGTTGTAACTCGTGAGCAAGTAGCAGCATTAATGTATCGCGCATTAAAACCAGAAGTGAAAAGTGATTATAAAAATCCATACTCTGATATTAGTGCAGGAACGACGATGTTCCAAAAAGAAATTTTGGCATTAACAGAAATGGGGATTTTCGTAGGTGATGGTAAAGGAACGTTTAGACCGAAAGAATCGTTAACTCGTGCTGAGATGTCTGTTATTTTACAAAAAGCATTTAAATTAGAAGTAAAAGCACCACATACATTTAATGATATAGATGCAGCGCATTGGTGGGCAAAAGAAGCAATTAGTGCATTGCAATCCAATGGTGTAGCAGCAGGGAATAACCTTGGAGGATTTGACCCATCAGGTGTATTAACACGTGAAAGCTATGCACAATTATTATATAAAGCGATGCAAATTAAAAAAGATGTTCCTGTTGAACAGCCATCATATATGAATCTAGATGTGACATTACCATCGAACGTAACGGCACTAGAGATTGATGAGTTTATTAAAAATTCCCATGCAGATAGTCCGCTTATTGGAACTGGTAAAGATTTTGTTCAAGCGCAAAATGAGTACGGTGTGAGTGCATTATACTTAGCTGCACATGCAATTTTAGAATCTGGTTACGGTAAATCAGAAATTGCATATCGTAAACATAATCTATTTGGACTAAAGGCATTTGATTGGGATCCATTTGCATATGCAAAATATTTACCGTCATACAAGGAAAGTATTTCTTACAATGCTGACTATGTAAGAAAGAACTACTTAGAAAAAGGTGCGGATCATTTTAATGGTTACACATTACCTGCTATGAACATTAAGTATGCAACAGATAAAGCATGGGCTGGAAAAATAGCTAATATTATGGAACGTATTAAGCCTTTCAATAACAAAGATTATGAAAATGTAAAACGATTAGCGAAAAATCCTAATACATTAAATGTAAATGCACTAGGCGAAGCGATTCCATATAAAGATTATGCAAAAGATGCAACAGCTACTGTTCAATTAGTAGGATCTTACTATCAAGTGCCATATCCATTTGGCTATACAATTAAGAGTGTACCAAATGTTACACAAAATGAAGTTGGAAAATTAGAAAATGGTAAGAAAGTAAATGTATATCGTGAAGATCCAAACGGTTGGGTAGAATTTTCATTTGAAAATGCTCAAGAAAAATATTGGACATTGAAGAAGAACTTAAAATTATAATATAAAAAAGGTGTTTTCATTTATGGAAACACCTTTTTTATATTTTTACCAATAATTTAACAGTTTCATATATAATTATAAGTATTGAAAATTGAATTTTCTGCTTTATTTTTAGTGTTAACTTAATTTGAAATGAGGAGAGAAGTATGCAAGGGGAAATACGAACAGAGAAACATGTAAGTTATGTCGGTAAATTGTTATTGCCAGTTAAAGTATCACCACATTTTAAATTTTTGTGGATTGGGCAACTGCTTTCGACTTTAGGTAGTTCGATAACGATGGTTATTTTGCCAGTCGTTGTGTATTCATTGACTGGTTCAACAGTTGTAATGGGAATGACTATGGCGATGTACATGCTTCCTAATATTCTTGCGTTACCGTTTGCTGGATTAGTAGTAGATCGAATTGATCGAGTGAAATTAATGTTATTTACAGATATAATTCGCTGCGTATTAATGCTATTACTTGCGACACTTATATTTATGGATGTATTAACAATTCCGCTTCTATATGTACTCGTCGCATTATATGGGCTTATGGAAGGGATATTTCAGCCGGCGTATGCGGCTGTAAGAGCGAAAGTATTTGTACCGGAAATTCGAAATGCAGCTAATGCATTAACGCAAATGAGTAATCAAGGTATACGACTAATTGGACCGGCTCTTGGAGGATTAATCGTTTCAGTTGCATCTGCCGGAATAGGATTTGGACTGGATGCAGTAACATATTTGCTATCATTTTTATGTTTAATATTTTTAAGAGAAATAAAGTTTAAAAAAGTAAACCCCATTGAAAAGAGAAAGGTCGATTACAAACAAGAGTTTATGGAAGGTGTTTTCGTTTTAAAAAGTCATCCGTGGCTATGGATTACAATTTTAGTCTTTTCTTTCATCAATATTTGCTATGCAGGAATTATCGTCGTATTAATTCCATGGTTATTTAATGTTCATCATCATTTTGAAGCATACGTGTATGGATTAGGAATGGCATCTTCTGGTGTGGGAGCTGTAATTGCCGCGCTAATATTTGGCGGGAGGGAACGGTGGCATAAGCGGGGATTACTTGCCTATGGTGGTGTATTAATAAGTGGTTGTGCGCTTTTAATAATGCCGTTTATTGCCTCGGCACCTGGTTTAATTGTATTAATGGCAATTGAAGGGTTCGGTATGATGATATTTGGACTCATTTGGGAAACAAGTTTACAAGAGCTTGTGCCAGAAGAAGCATTTGGAAGGGTGGCAAGCCTTGATATGTTAGGTTCATTTGCTTTATTGCCACTAGGTTATGTAGTTGTAGGATGGTTAGCTACTGTCATAGGTGGCGAGATAACGATTATAACATTAGCTATTCTAGTACTTGTAACAATTGGAGTAGCATTATGTGTACCAAGTATTCGACGATTTGATTGATGATATAAGGGAAAGGAGAATAACTTATATGATTATAGAAAACTTGAACGGTATAGTAGCAAAGGAATTGGACAGCCAATACACTTTGCAGGAAAAGATCTTTGAAGCAAAAAAATTCACAGTCTATATTGCTACCCATAGAGAAAATACGCTAACGCATAATTCACTAGTATTAATAAAACATCCTTGTAACGAAAAGCCTTCCGTACATATTTGGCATAAGAAAATTAGCACCGAAGCAACAAAGCTGGACATCACGAAAGAAGTAACAGAAGCAATTCAATCTGGTTTTGTAAATGAAGAGTAAGCCCTAATCAAATTAGGGCTTACTCTTCATTGAATACAAATGTTTGTTTCATTTGTTGACCCTCATTTACTGGATGACCGTTGTAAGAGAAATTGTTTTCTTCCCAAGTGATGACGACTTTGAAATTATGGCTGTTAAAGTCTAAAGGGAATAAGATGTAGTCAAAGCTTGTCTGACTTTTTGAAACGTTGTTATGTAATGTAGTAGGATTAAAAGCAGCTTTAGAAGTAGGAGTGTTATCAACTATTTCTACAGCTACGTTTGACACATCATTACCGATGTTTTTTACGAGTAAACGATATGTATCGTAAACACCTTGTTTTGGCTGCACTGCTTGCTTGTTTGCGTTATAAGATTTATCAATTTGGATATACCACTGTTTTGACTTTGATTCAATTGGTAGTGATTGAAATGTGTATGCACTAGCTTGTATTGGTAGTGCTAAACAGATTAGTGCAAAGAGAGAAAATATTTTTCGTTTCATTTTTAGAGAGCTCCCATTCTGTAACGGATTTATTTATTATTATTTTCTTTTTGGGAAAGGGTATACCATATAATGTAAGAGTTTGTTTTGTGAATATCGGATTAGGAGTCATTATCTCAGTTGTTACGCTTATACTTAGTGTTAGTACAGCTTTTTCCCAACAAGAAAGCCGATCGCCTTTAGGCATAGAATGAAAGGGGAGCTGGATCCGGAATGCTACTAAAAATCGTAAGGTTCGTGGTAATTTAAGTATCCAAAGTATAGGTAGTTTCTTCAGATTTTTTGTTTGATTTTTCCGAAATAAATGATTATAGAAGAGTGTTTCAAAGTATTGGTTGAAGGGATATGTAACGAGCTTGACATGGTTAGTATCGTAATGTTATGTGATACTAATCGCGTTCATTTGTTTTTAAGTACACGGACAATCACTCCTTAGCCCTGCGAATATAATGAGAAAATAAAATGAGTGACATCAAAATGTTTGAGAGCAGAATGCCCTCATTAGAACGTTAAATAGTATATTCAATATATTTAGGGGATTAGAGGAAAAAGCTGTGTAGAGGCCATACTACACAGCTTTTTTCGTACGTCTGACTTTAGGATAACCAATTAAGCTTGTTTAATTGTTACGTATACGTACTTCTGTATCACTATCAAAAAAATGTGCTTTTGTTAAACTAAAGGCTACTGAAAGCTTATCGCCAGCTTTCAGTTCTGATCGAGCATTAATTCGTGCGACAAAACTTTGATTTTCAAGTTTTCCATGTATCATAGTCTCAGCACCTAATAATTCAGCAACTTCAATATTAATTTCGACAGTTGAATCAGGAGAAGATTGAAGGACAATTGGTTCATCGTGAATGTCTTCTGGACGAATACCGAGTATAAGTGTTTTTTGGTTGTATCCCTTTTTCTGCAATTTTTTTAATTGTCCTTCTGGTACTTTAAAACGAATGTTTTCTATATGAAAATAGTTATCTTTTAATGTTCCAGTAAAAAAATTCATGGCCGGAGAACCAATGAATCCGCCAACAAAAACATTCTCAGGAGTATCATAGACTTCTTTTGGTGTACCAACTTGTTGGATGATACCATCTTTCATCACAACAAGGCGTGATGCCATTGTCATTGCTTCCGTTTGGTCATGTGTTACATATATAGTAGTTGTGTTTAAACGGCGATGAAGCTTAGAAATTTCTGAACGCATACTTACACGTAATTTAGCATCTAAATTGGATAGAGGCTCGTCCATTAAGAATACTTTTGCGTCACGAACGATAGCTCTTCCTAATGCAACACGCTGTCGCTGCCCACCCGATAATGCTTTTGGTTTTCGCTTTAAATAATCTTCAAGACCTAATATTTTTGCCGCCTCAGTTACGCGATGATTAATTTCATCTTTTGGTAGTTTTCGTAATTTTAAACCAAACGCCATATTATCGTAAACAGACATATGTGGGTATAGTGCATAATTTTGAAATACCATTGCAATGTCACGATCTTTTGGAGCGACATCATTCATAAGTTTACCATCAATATAAAATGAGCCATTAGAAATATCTTCTAAACCTGCAATCATACGTAGAGTAGTTGATTTTCCACAACCAGAAGGACCAACAAATACAATAAATTCTTTATCTTGAATATGTAAATTGAAATCAGAAACAGCAGTTGTTTTATTATCATATAATTTGAAAATATGATCTAATACGAGTTCGGCCATTATACATCACCCCTATTTTTATAATTAACTGAATTATAAGATTTATTGATTGTAAGGTGAATTGGCAAGTTGCACAAAAAATATTAATTTTTTTATGCAAAATTACGAGATGTTCAAAGAAAGAAAAGCCAAATAGACAGCCACAGCACCTTCAAATGTTTTTATATTCAATCCTGTTTTTTCAATGAATTTGTCAATTCGATACTGTAAAGTATTTCGGTGTAAATATAATTGTTTGGCCGCAAGTGATACATTTAAATTACATTGGAAGAATACTTTAATACTCTCTATTAGCTCTTTATCATTGAAAACATGTGCTAATAAATGATTTGTATATTTTTCCCTCTTTTCTTTTGGTAATAAGGTCATTAATTGATAAGGAAGGAGTTGTTCAATGTATGTAATTTTCTTTGATAGATAGGGAGAAAGATAAGAAAATAAATTTCGTTCCCATTGATACAAGTGAGAAATTTGATTGGTATGGGTGTAGTGTCTGCCGACAAAAAAGGATAAGGATATAAAAAAATCTGTTTCCAGCGTATCAAGGGCTGTTTGCAATCTATATTCAGATATATTTTCTGTTAAGATGAGGACTCCAGTTTGTGAAGTTTCCCATATTGTAGGATTATCAAAACCAAGTATTGAATGTAAAGCATTATGAAATTCTTCTCGTTCCGTTATAGGATGCGTTGTGAAGAAATGTAAAAAGCGTACAGATGTTATTTGAATATCTTTACTCTGATATAATGCTTCGTACCAATACTTTTCTATTTCTGTTTCATAGCATGTGTCAGTATGGAGGGGAGTTAAGAGGGATGAAAGTAATTGACACTCTTGTTTATGTAAGCGAGATTTACGAATTCCTACTCTATTCCCATCAATCAAAAACCAACTGTAATCTTCAGAAAGTATGGCCTCATTAATTTTTATATCTTTATCGTAATATCTTTTTAATTGTTGAATCATATGAACACTCCTTATCTTTATATTATTTATTAATAACAAATGCTATAGGGATAATGGATTGACATAATTTGCGTTAAAAATTTAAAAAATTCAGAAAATATATTGCGGAGGAAAAAGTGATAGTGTTATACTTCATAACAACTGGTAATGACAACATCATGTCGTGATCGAATTGGTATATGTATAAATAATATATCAATGATAGTTTATTCCTTCAACTGGTAATGACATAAGTCTACTAAAATTGATAGGAAGGGAGAGAAGAGCATTGTTTTTATAAATGAATAAAATTCGTTTGTGAACGCTTTATTTACAAGGTGCTCCAAATCTTTTGTAAAGTTGATTATATTAGTTTAATTTGTTGTCAGTGAGTTACAAGAAACATAAGTAAAGATTTTGTTATATAGATGATTGTTTCTAGAGGAGGAAAAGGGATGAAAAAGTGGTTTATCTTCTTTTTGTCAACATTGCTATTGGCAATAGTAGGATGTTCTAACAGTGGCGAAAAAGTTAACACGTCATCTAAAGATGAAAAAATAGAATTACGGTATGCACTTTGGGATAAGAAACAACTACCAGCAGTGGAGAAAGTGGTTCAACAGTTTAATGAAAAACATCCGAATATTAAAGTAAAAATAGAATTAACAGCGTACGGACAGTACTTTCAGAAGCTTGAAACGGCAGCAACAGGAAATGCATTGCCGGATGTATTTTGGATGAATGGACCAAATGTCGTGAAATACGCTTCGGGAAAAGTATTGATGCCTTTGGATGATAAAGCGAAAAAAGATAATTATAAATTGGAAAATTACCCAAAATCTTTAGTTGATTTATATACAGTAGATAATAAAACTTACGGTATTCCAAAAGATTTTGATACAACGGCACTTTGGTATAACAAAAAATTATTTGATGAAGCTGGAGTAGCATATCCAGATGATTCATGGGATTGGGAGAAAATGAAAGAAGCTGCAAAGCAATTGACGAAAAAGGAAAAAGGTGTTTGGGGATTTGCAGCAGTAATGGGAAATCAAGGTGGTTATTATGATCTCATTTATCAAAATAAAGGGTATGTTCTTTCTAAAGATAAAAAAACAGTAGGATTTAATAAACCACAAGCAATTGAAGCATTTAATTATAACATTAGTTTTATTAAAGAAGGATTATCACCAACATTTGCTCAAATGACAGAGACAACAGCATCTGATTTGTTTTTATCAGGTAAAGTAGCGATGATTTTTGACGGGCCTTGGATGGTACCAGAATATAAGAAAAATCCTGATTTAAATATTGCTGTTATGCCAAAAGGAAAAGAAAGAGCTGTTATGATTCATGGTCTAGCAAATGTCATCTCAGCGAAAACAAAATATCCGGATGCAGCTTGGGAATTTGTGAAATATTTAGGTTCTAAAGAGGCAGCAGATGTGTTTGCAGAAACTGGAACAGTCATTCCTGCTTTTAATGGAACACAAGAAGCGTGGGTTAAATCCGTTCCAAACTTGAATTTACAAGCGTATATCACTGGTCTTGAATATTCTTACCCATTACCGAGTGTGAAAAATACAGGAGCTTTATGGGAGCAAGAAACAAAAGTATTAAAAAGGGTATGGGGAGGAGAATTGAATGTTGAAGAAGCAACAAAAGAATTAACAGAGAAAGCAAATGAAGTTCTTTCTAAAAAATAAGGAGAGGGATCCTCTCCTTGCTTTAAATCAAAAATTATGGGAGGAGTGAAGAGATGGAGGATCTATCAATAAAGGTAGTGGAGCAAAAAAATACACATATACAAAAAAAATATAAAAAGAAAAAGAAATTAGATTATATATGGGCATATGTCATGATTGCCCCAACTATGTTAGGGTTATTCATTTTTTATATGTGGCCAATTGTGCAAAATATTTATTTTAGTTTTACAGCGTGGGATGCGTTTGGTAGCTATGAATGGATTGGACTAGAAAACTATAAAAAGATGTTTACTGATAAAGATTTAGGAAAGGCTTTTCAAAATACATTTATTTATATCGTGCTTACTGTTCCAATCGGTATATTTTTATCCATCATATTAGCGGTGCTATTAAATCAAAACATTAAAGGGAAATCCCTTTATAGAACATTATATTTTTTACCTGTTATTACAATGCCTGCTGCAATCGCTATGGTATGGAAATGGATCTATAATTCTGACTATGGGTTACTCAATTACATGTTATCATGGTTTGGAATTGATGGTCCTAATTGGCTTACCAACCCTAACATTGCATTATATTCAATTATTATAGTTGCGATTTGGGGGGGGATAGGATATAACATGGTTATTTTTCTATCTGGTCTCCAAAACATCCCTAAAACATACTATGAAGCGGCAATTATGGATGGAGCCCGGCCAATTACAATTTTCTTTAAGATTACATTGCCACTTTTATCGCCAGTTATTTTCTTCGTAACGATTATGTCTTTAATTGGAGCATTTCAAGTATTCGATCTCATCTTTATGATGATTGGTAGAACAAGTAATGTAATTGAAAATACACAATCTATTGTTTATTTATTTTATCAAAATGCCTTTATTTTAAATGAGAAAGGATATTCGGCAGCCATAGCAGTTGTATTATTAATTATTATATTAATCATTACAGCGATTCAAATGATATTACAGAAAAAGTGGGTGCATTATGATGAATAAAAGAGTAGGTGCAGTCAATAAAAATACAATTATGATTCATGTAATACTTATCATAGGTGCCTTATTAACTATTGGTCCTTTTATTTGGATGATATTAACGTCTCTAAAAACTTATACAGAATCTGTTCAAGTTTCACCAGTTATTATCCCATCTCAATTTATGTGGAGTAATTATACGGAAATATTCAACTTATTACCATTTTTTAAATTTATGATGAATACTGTAATTGTTACAATAGCTAGAACGGTCGGGCAGTTGTTTTTATGCTCATTAGCAGCTTATGCTTTTGCTAGAATACAATTTCCAGGTAGAAATGTACTGTTTTTACTAACTCTTTCCGTCCTAATGGTTCCGGCTCAAGTGTTTTTGCTTCCACAATATTTAATTATGGTAAAACTGGATTGGTTGAATACATTACAAGCGGTAATTGTACCTGGGTTATTTAGTGCATTTGGTACCTTTTTATTACGTCAGTTTTTTATGGGCGTTCCAAAGGAACTAGAAGAAGCAGCAAGATTAGATGGTTGCAATCACTTCCAAATTTATTGGTATGTTATGCTGCCTCTTGCGAAACCAGGTTTAATTGCGCTTGGTATATTTACAACACTCTGGTCTTGGAATGAATTGATGTGGCCGATGATTGTAAATAATTCACCAGATATGATGACATTGTCAGTTGGTTTATCTTCACTACAAGGGCAATATGCAACAAACTATCCGGTACTAATGGCGGGATCATTTTTAGCGATTTTACCAATGTTGTTATTGTTTGTTTTTTTACAAAAACAATTTATTGAAGGAATTACAATTACAGGTGGAAAATAAGAATAATAGAATAGGAGAGGATATGAATGATTACAGCGGCATTAATTGGGGCAGGAAGTCGTGGAATGTACGCTTATGCTTCTTACGCGTTAGAACATCCAACAGAGATAACTTTTGTTGCGGTTGCAGAATTGGATAATGCAAAAAGACGGAAATTCTCTGAAATGCATAGCGTTTCGGAAGATATGCAATTTGAAACATGGGAAGAGTTATTAGCGAAAGAAAAGCTTTGTGATGTATTGCTTATTTGTTCGCCCGACCGGTTTCATTATAAACCTGTTATGCAAGCGATTGAGAAGGGATACAAAATTTTATTAGAAAAACCAATGTCACCAAGCCCTACAGAGACATTGGAAATTGCAGAGGCTGCCACGAGATATAACGCATTATTAACAGTATGTCACGTATTAAGGTATGCACCATTTTATAGGACTTTAAAAGAAATTGTTGATCAAAAGAAGATAGGGGACATCGTTTCAATTCAATGGAATGAAAATGTTGGTCATTGGCATCAAGCGCATAGTTTTGTAAGAGGGAATTGGCGTAATAAATCTGAATCAAGTTCAATGATTTTGCAAAAATGTTGTCATGATATGGATGTGCTACAATGGCTTGTGGGTGCAGAGTGTGAAAAGATTTCATCTTTTGGAAGTTTGACTCATTTTAAATCCGAACATGCACCTAAGGGTTCGACGCTACGTTGTACAGATGGTTGTGAAGTTGAAGAAAACTGCCAATATTCTGCTTTAAAATGGTATTTACACGAGAGAGATGAATGGCCAGCGAATGTAGTTTCTATTGATACAAGCATTGAAAATAGACTGGAGGCATTAAAAAAAGGACCTTATGGGCGTTGTGTGTACCATTGTGACAATGATGTTGTAGATCATCAAGTAGTAAATTTGCTATTTGATAATGATGTAACAGTTGCTTTTACAATGTCTGCGTTTACGAAAGAGTGTTGCCGTACGTTTAAAATTATGGGAACACATGGTGAAATTCATGGTCATGATGTATTAAATGAATTGAAGGTCAAATATTTTTCAGGTGAGGTTGAAACGATTTACCCAGAAACAATAGAAGGTGGACATATGGGAGCAGATAATGCAATTATGACTGATTTTATCGAAAAGGTAAAAAACAATAAAACAGAAAGTTTAACGTCTGCAATGATTTCGGCAAATAGTCATTTGATTGCCTTTGCGGCTGAAAGATCAAGAATAACGGGTGAAACAGTAAATCTTAAGCAATATGTGACAGACTTACAAGAATCGATGAATCCAGCAAAATAAGAAGAGCGCATATAAAGGAACAAATTAAATGTACGATTAAAGTAAATTTTAACAGTTGGAATAAGCTTATCTTTCTATGTGAGAAAGTGATGGTAATTCCTATTTTCATTCGATATAATAGCCATAAACTGGTTATAACAACTTTATAGATGAGGGAGTAAAACATGATTGCAAAAGATAATCGAACACCATTATACTACCAATTAATGGATATTATTGTGGAACAAATTGAAACTGGGAATTTACAAGAACATGATAAGCTTCCATCAGAACGCGAGCTATGTGAGATTCATGATGTAAGTAGAACGACAGTAAGACAGACAATGCAAGAACTGGAAAAAGAAGGATATATTTATAAAAAACATGGTAAAGGGAGTTTTGTCTCACCTCGTGTATTTAATCAAAGCCTGGTTCGTTTTTATAGTTTCACAGAAGAAATGAAAAAATTTGGAAAGGTTCCATCATCAACAGTCGTATCATTTTCCATAATTCATTGTGATAAAAAAATATCGAAAATTATGAATCTTAATCATGAAGAAGAGGTATATCAAATTACAAGACTAAGGTTAGCTGATAAAGAACCGATGCTATTTGAAACATCTTATATTCCTGTAAAGTTCTTTCCATATTTAACGAAGAAAGAATTAGAAGAAACACCAATGTACGAGATTTTTCGTACAAAATATCAAGTCCATATCACGCGCGCGGTGGAAAGTTTCAAAGCGATTGCAGCAGAAAAAGAGCATGCAACATGGCTACAAGTTGAAAAGAATGAACCATCTTTATCTCTAGAACGGATTGCATATGCGAAAGAAAATATAATCGAATACACACAGACCATTGCAAGAGGAGATAAATTTACTTACACAGTCGAATTACAATAAGTA
>NZ_BPLI01000066.1:0-10886 GCF_019656175.1 Bacillus sp. BML-BC051 | reverse complement strand
GTTCGACCTCCTACAGAAGAATGGACGGAAATCTCATCGATATGAGAAGAAAACTATCTTTGATATTATGGGTGTTGTCTATGAGTATAATGGGTTTGGAAAACAAAAGAAAGCTGCATAATTTTTAAAATGAAACTCGTTAGAGTTTATTTGGTGTGTGTACTTTTCAATACCAAAAGTACATTACGTGTTTTTTAGTTTGTTTGAACGAAAGTTCATTTTGTTTTCGTTCTTAAGTTGATGGGCATGTGGTAGGACCCCATATAGAAATTTTGAAATAATTAAGATTCCTTGTTAGCAATGAAAGAAATAAGTCTATGAAAAAATATAAAATAAAACATATTTATAACAGAAACAGCTCAAATTTCTCATTAGGAATTTGGGCTGTTTTTATGATGGGACATACTTTCGCCTTTTGGAACGGATATTTTCAAATGATAACCATTAACGAAAGAATGATATGTTATAATTTTCATAATATATATGCAAAGAAGGGATGGAATGAGCACACAAATTAAGGTAACACCGGAACAATTAGAACAAGCTGCTAAAACAGTAAGAAATACGAGATCATCATTAGAATATATACATAAAGATTTATACTCTCAAACTGAATATATAGCTTCTCAGTGGAGCGGAGCAAGCAGTGATCGTTTTTATCAGATGTTTAATGAAGCAAAGCCAATGATGTTTAACATCTTGCAAGAATTAGATAAAATAGCAGTAGAATTAGAACGTGCAGCTGTTAAATTCCGAGATGCAGATGAATTGTATGGTGGAAATTTAGCTGACCATGATATTCAAGAAGGTGCCATGTGTGGAAAACTCCCTCCAAAATCAGAAGAGTCATTTTTCAATAAAAAAGATTTAAATGCTGCATGGACTGGTATTTCTACTGGGTTTGTAGATGGTGCAGTGGATGCGTGGGAAGGACTGATATCCTTAGGTGATAAAGAAACCTGGCTGAATATGAAAGATGCAATTGTAAACTATAGGGAGACTATTCCTGCTGCATGGAACACCGTATCAGATACGTTTATGAATAAATTTTGGAATGGGGATCTGGAAAGTAGAGAGCATTATGTAGCTTATGGTATAGCAACGTTAGGGCTCGGGCTTCTGGGGGATAAGGGTCTTAGTAAAGCAGGACAAGTTGGGAAGGTAGCTGCTATTACAGGTTTTACTAAAGGAAAATCACTTGTAATTAATTCTCCGACATATAGAAATGCATTACATATATTAAACAATTATGAATTCAAAGCTGGAAATCATCTTTCATATGCGGGAGTCGGTAGTATTAAACAGTACTTGCAGAAAGCAGCTCCATATACTTATGAAGGTAAAAATGGTCCAAAGACAATTAGTTTAAGAATGGGTGAGTTAGCTGGAAATAAACATCCAGTTTCAGGTATACCATATGACTTAAATGGATTCCCTATTTTCGATGCTTTTGCTGAAGT
This sequence comes from Bacillus sp. BML-BC051, assembly GCF_019656175.1. Lineage (NCBI taxonomy): Bacteria > Bacillati > Bacillota > Bacilli > Caryophanales > Bacillaceae > Bacillus > Bacillus sp. BML-BC051. The sequence continues at coordinate 9,426 of NZ_BPLI01000066.1, read as the reverse complement.
AAAATTAAAAGAAGTTGACTTTAAAAAATCAAGACCTACTCATGATAGAATATGTAATAAGCTGTTATATGAACAGATATTAGAAGATCCAAAACTAGCAGCTAAATTTACAGCAGAAGAAATTGAATTATTTAAAAATGGTCAGAAACCCAAAACATATACATGGCATCACCATCAGGACACAGGAAGAATGCAGCTTGTAGACGCGAAATTACATAAGCAAACTGGTCACACGGGTGGGTATAACATCTGGGGGAAAGACGGAGAAAAATAGGGAGGTTTATTAATGCATAACATTGTATGGGTTGGTGTAAGTAATGAAAAAGTAACAGATCATGAAATCGAACAAGTAGAAAAATATTTTAACATTAAACTACCTAATGATTTTATTGAATGTGTGAAGAAATACGATGGAGGTTACCCACGTCCTAAAATATTTGATGTACCAGGACAAGATGAAAATGTATTCAATGATTTATTGACCTTCCATATAGAAGATGAGTATTCAATTGTAAAAAATTATGAAGATATAAAAGAAGAATTATTAGACAATATATATCCTTTCGCAAATGATCCTTTTGGGAATTTCTTATGCTTTGACTATCGTAATAATTCCGCATTACCAACAATCGTATTTTGGGACCATGAAGAAGAGGACATGGAAAAAGCAATATATCCTGTTTGCTCAACATTTACAGAATTGCTTGCTAGTCTACGTGATTTTGAAGAAGAAGATTGAGGGAACTAAAAAAACGGTCTAGAATTCTAGACCGTTTTTTTATGATTTACTAATTTTCCAACCATCATCCGTTTTCTCTAGTTCAATTACGATTACCTTATTAGGGGTCCCGTCAGGAAAATGCGGATTTACAACGCTAAGCCTATTTTCCTGACGATTCCCCCATTTTTACAACGTTAAGAAAGTTTTAATGGTCTTAAAGAATCTAACGAGACCACTTTCTCCGAATTAAAATGATATTCTCCTAGTAGATTAATATGTTCCCAACCTAGAGGCGACATATGGTGTAATAATTCTTCATTAAAACTACCAGACTGTTTTTGATATTCAACTGCTTTAGTTAGATGTAAGGTATTCCAAATACTAATAGCATTGATGATTATGTTTAAAGCACTGGCTCTTTGCAATTGATGTTGTATAGTCCGTTCCCTAAGCTCACCTTGTTTTCCGAAGAAAATAGCTCTTGCTAATCCGTTCATGGCTTCTCCTTTATTTAATCCCCTTTGTATTTTTCTTCTTAATGATTCATCCGATATATAATTCAAAATAAAAATTGTTTTTTCTATTCGACCCATCTCACGTAAGGCTATAGCCAAGCTGTTTTGTCTTGAATAAGATCCTAGTTTCCCCATAATAAGGGATGCTGAAACTGTTCCTTCTCTTATTGAGTGAGCTAATCGCAAAACATCCTCATAATTTTCTTTAATGACCTTTGTATTTATTTGTCCACGTAAAATGGCTTCTAATTTTGGATACTCACTTGCTTTATCTATTGTAAATAATTTTGAGTCTGCTAAATCTCTTATTCTTGGGGCAAATTTAAATCCTAATAAATGAGTCAGTCCGAATATTTGATCTGTGTAACCAGCTGTGTCTGTATAATGCTCTTCTATGTTTAAATCCGTTTCATGGTGCAACAAACCATCTAAAACATGAATCGCATCCCTTGAATTAGTATGAATAATCTTTGTGTAGTAAGAAGAGAATTGATCACTAGTAAAACGGTAGATGGTGGCTCCTTTTCCAGTTCCATAATGTGGGTTTGCATCTGCATGTAGTGATGAAACACCTAACTGCATTCTCATACCGTCTGATGAGGATGTTGTACCGTCTCCCCAATAGGAAGACAATTGTAATTTGTGATGAAAATTTACTAATACGGCTTGGGCTTTATTCATTGCATCTTCATACATGCGCCATTGAGATACATTGGCTAATTGCTTATATGTAAGTCCGGGTGTTGCTTCAGCCATCTTGCTTACACCTATATTCATTCCCATTCCTAAAAGGGCAGCCATAATAATAATCGTTTCTTCTTTATCCGGTTTTCGATTATTGGAAGCATGAGTAAATTGCTCATGAAATCCTGTTATATAAGCAATATCCATCAGTAAATCGGTTAATTTTATTCTTGGTAGCATCTGATAAAGGCTTGCACTAAACTTTTTTGCTTCTTCTGGTACATCTTTTTCTAAGCGTGCAAGTGACAGCTTTCCTTTATCAAGAGAAACTCCATCTAACTTGTTGGAATTGGCAGTTAACCACTTTAACCTTTCATTAAGGCTGCTGGTTCTCTCCGTTATATAATCTTCGAATGATAAACTAACTGATAATCTCGTATTCTCTTTCGTTTGATTCCATGTAAATTCGGAAAACAAATATTCCTCAAAATCTCTATATTGTCTGCTGCCAACAATGGAAACATCTCCTGCCCGAACATGCTCCCGAAGTTCTGTTAAAACAGCCATTTCATAGTAATGACGATTGATTGTTGTACCATCATTCTCGTATAAACGCTTTTTCCAACGTTTTGAAATAAAATCCACAGGTGAGTCATCAGGTACTTTTCGTTTTCCGGATTCGTTCATTCCTCGGATAATCTCTACAGCTTGTAAAAGTGGCTCATTTGCCTTTGTAGAATGAAATTCCAACACCCTTAATAGCGTTGGCGTATATTTTCTTAGTGAATAAAATCGTTTTTGCAGTAAGTCTAAATAATCATAGTCAGCAGGACGTGCAAGCTCCTGGGCTTCTTCGACCGAAGAGACAAAAGAATTCCATTCAATAACGGATTCTAAAACCTCAAAAACGTCTAATTTTTCCTGTTTTGCTTTGATCAAAGCTTGTCCGATGTTCGTAAAGTGTATAACTTTCTCATTCAGCTTTTTACCGTTCAGTTTCTGAATTTCCTCTTGAGCCTTACGACCTTTTGATAAGAGACTAAGTATTTGTCTGTCATGAATTTCAAAAGCTTTATCCGTCAAATCTTGATTAAGATGTAATAAATAGACGGTTAGTATTGAATATCGTTTATTTTCCTGAAAATCACGGAATGCATAAGGTTCATATCTTGAACCCAAGCGAGACAGCTGTAACAGGCGATTGCGGTGCAAATGATTAATTTGCACCGTTTCTAATTCCATTCCTCGTATGTATTCGAGTCGTTCTATTACTTTTAAAAAGGTTTCGGGTGAAGGATGTCCCGGTGGTTCTTTTAACCAACCCAATATCGTTTTATTGGATTCTGACGAATGCTGCAAGGTAATAATATCTTCAAGTTTTTCTTTTTGTTCATTTGTTAGGGATTGACTAACCGTGTTAAATAGCTTCTTTTCAGCCATTGCCCTTGCTTCCCACACTATTCTTTCAAGTGTAGTGATAGCAGGCAGTATGATTTTGTTTTTTCTTAGAAAATCTATGCATTCATGTAGTAGATGAATGGCATCACCATTTTCCAAAGCCAATTGATGTAGGTGCTTAAATGTCATTCTATATTCTTTCAGAGTAAAAGTTACTAGTTTATATTCAATTCGAATTTCTTTCAAATGATCCCAAAGTGTATTGTCTCTTTGAGGATAAAGCTTTAGCGAGGATGGACTAGCACCGATTTGTTTTGATATATAATGTATGACTGAATCCGGGATGTTTTTGATATGAGTGTATGGCCAACCGGGATATCGAAGAACAGCTAATTGAACGGTGAACCCTAAACGGTTTTCTTCTCTCCTTCGCTTATTGATAATTTCTAAATCCCGTTTGGAAAAAGTGTAGTAGGTTCCTAGCACCCACTCGTCTTCAGGAATTTGCATAAGGACCTGTCGCTGTTCCGATGTAAGCAATTCTCTACCTCTCGCAACTTTCATACAGTATCATCTCATTTCTGTAATTGTTCAGTTAATTAGTTCAATTATAAATCAATAGAGTGTACTCTATTGATACAAGTGTAGTAGACTGATAAAATCATAGTTAAGAGTGTCTCATAAGACTTGTCTCAAAAACGAGGTGATATTTTGCGAAAAATCGGTTATATACGTGTCAGTTCGACTAGCCAAAATCCTTCAAGACAATTTCAGCAATTAAACGAAATCGGTATGGATATTATTTTTGAAGAAAAAGTTTCTGGGGCAGCAAAGGATCGCGAGCAACTTCAAAAAATGTTGCAGGATTTACAGGAAGGCGACATTATTTATGTTACAGACTTAACTCGGATCACTCGGAGTACGCAGGATTTATTTGAATTGATTGATTTAATACGAAGGAAAAAGGCAAGCTTAAAATCACTCAAGGATACATGGCTAAATTTATCAGAGGATAATCCATACAGCCAATTCTTAATTACAGTAATGGCTGGTGTGAACCAATTAGAGCGCGACCTTATCCGTATGCGTCAACGTGAAGGGATTGAGTTAGCAAAGAAAGAAGGAAAGTTTAAGGGGCGTTTAAAGAAGTATCATAAAAATCACGCAGGGATGAATTATGCAGTAAAACTATATAAAGAAGGCGGCATGACTGTAAATCAAATTTGTGAAATTACTAATGTATCTAGGGCTTCATTATATAGAAATCTATCGGAAAGAAACAAATAGTTTGTCCTGATTCTATCAAAAGGTGTATTTTTTCACCAATATTTTTAGGCATGAAATGTCGGTAATTATTATCTATTTTGTTTTAAAGTAAATATTGAAAGGGAGTAAACTTATGGATTGGCTAGAAAGAATGAACAATGCGTTAAACTACATTGAAAATAGCCTGGATGAAGAAATAGACTACAAAGAGATTGCAAAAGCAGCTAACTGTTCTGAGTTTCATTTTTCAAGAATGTTCTCTTCAATCTCAGGTGTATCGCTATCAGAATATATTAGACGAAGACGGTTAACACTTGCAGCATTTGAAATTCAAAAAAGTGATATTCGGATCATCGATGTGGCAATTAAATATGGTTATATTTCTTCTGATACTTTCTCACGTGCTTTTCAAAAAATGCATGGGGTAACCCCTTCCAATGCTCGTAATAGAGGGGTACAGTTAAAAGCCTTTCCCAAAATTTCCTTTCAAATTTCTATTAAAGGAGATACCGAGATGGACTACAGAATTGAAAACCTTGATTTTGAATTAAGAATTGTCGGAAAAAGCAAGCCAGTAAAAACAAGCAGAGCATTTAAAACAATCCCTACGCTTTGGAACACTGCGAAAAAAGATGGATTTATGCAAGAACTAGTAGATATGTCATGGGAAAATCCAAAATGCACGCTTGAAAGCCTTCTGGGGGTTTGCGGAAAAGAAGCTGCCATCACAGATGAACAATTTTCCTATTTCATGGGCGTAAGATACGATGGGGAATCCCCAGAAAATATGGAGACGCTTATTATTCCCGCAAGTACATGGGCAGTTTTTCCGAACATAGTGGATGCATGGAAACGTTTATATTCCGAGTGGGTCCCTACCTCCGAGTATGAACTTGCAAATTTACCGTGTATAGAATGTTATTACGGTCCGAAGCATAAACCAAGACACGAACTCTGGGTCCCTGTTATCCCGAAGTAAATTACATATTCAGTAATAGAATGCTGTTTATGGAGTAACGAAAAAAGAGCCTAATTTCTCAATTTAGGTGATGGGAAATCAGGCTTTTTATATTGGAAATTCCTTATCGTTGTAAATCCGCATTTTCCTGACGCCACCCCGTTATGTACGCGTCAGTTCGACTAGCCAAAATCCTTCAAGACAATTTCGGCAATTGAACGAAATTGGAATGGATATTATTTATGAAGAAAAAACTTCAGGAGCCACAAAAGATCGTGAACAACTTCAAAAAATGTTAGAGGATTTACAGGAAGGTGACATTATTTATGTTACAGATTTAACTCGGATCACTCGAAGTACGCAAGATTTATTTGAATTGATTGATTTAATACGAAATAAAAAGGGAAGCTTAAAATCACTTAAGGATACATGGCTAGATTTATCAGAAGATAATCCATATAGCCAATTCTTAATTACGGTAATGGCTGGTGTTAACCAATTAGAGCGAGACCTTATTCGTATGCGTCAGCGTGAAGGAATTGAGCTCGCAAAGAAAGAAGGGAAGTTTAAAGGACGGTTAAAGAAATATCATAAAAATCACGCAGGAATGAATTATGCAGTAAAGCTATATAAAGAAGGAAATATGACTGTAAATCAAATTTGTGAAATTACAAATGTATCTAGAGCTTCTTTATATAGAAAGCTATCGGAAGGAAAAAAATAAGCATTCATTACTTATATTAAAAATTTCCGGGGATTGTGAAACAACGTACCTAACCAAGCAGGCTATTTCTATAAGGAAGTATCAATATTTGTTTATCTAACTAGGCACGATCATCAAAGGGTTCCGAGTACATTTTAACGGAGATATACGCTAAACTCAGATTTAAAGCAAGGCTGTATTTTCCGAGAACACTTTATAAAAAACAACCTTAGTCAATCACAAACGAAGGTTGTTTTTATAAAGTCATGGTCTAATTAAAACAATTGCTGTCCCAAGAGCATACTTGAGACTGAAAAGGCACCAGCAGGTGGTAAAACATTAGTATATATGGGAGGTCCCAAACGGGTTGTAAAGGTTGTAGCAATCCAATTTCCGTATTCACCAGCCAGCAAAGAGGGAGGTTTCATTATAAACCGTCCACTTAAAATGAAATGCCGAATGCTTATAGCGGTCTCATCAATTATTGTCAAGTTGCCAAAAAAGGAGGCATATGGTGAATCGAAACTTATTTGTTTAGCGCTTTCGTCCCAATACCCATTAATCGGAATAGGTATACCACGAAAATTAACTGTACCTACTACTTTGTTGTCTACAATGGAATCAATGGTAAGTATACCTCTAATAATGGATCTCCCCGCAATAGAAGCATCAATCCCCCATACGGATGGAAAGGGGATACTAACTTTGGCTGTCTTTGGAATTTTCAAAATTAACCTCTCCTTGATTATTTTATGTATAGATTGAGTTGTATTTAATCATAATCCTGTAGTAATGATACAGTATATGCACAGAGAATCACTTAGGTGTTTTGTTAAGAAAGAAGCATCAATAATCAATCAGCCTACTGTCTAGATGAACAAGAGTTTGCCTGACCCACGAAAAATATGGAACATTAATTGCTGCTCATACATATGGTCTCGTATTTGGAAAATTTCTTAGCTTTAAAATAAATCATCTGATTCAATGAAATGTAATGCCTATCATCACCTATTTTTATATGTATCTCAGACGAATTCCTATACCTCCGTTACTCTTCGATCATATTTTATTTGTACGAGGTGGTGTAAAATGTTTAAATTATATTTAGATCCTGGTCACGGGAGAATGGACCCAGGAGCTATTGGCAATGGGATGCAGGAAAAAGAAATTACCTTAAATATTTCCCGTAGCATCCGAAATCTCTTGGAAAACCATTATGAAGGCCTGCAAATTAAAATGAGTAGAACAGCAGATATTACGCGCAGCTTGAAAGAACGTACAGATGATGCGAATGCTTTCGGTACGGGGGCCAAAGGATGGATTTGTGGAAGAAGTGGGAGTCAATGTGGCGTTAATTCGGAAACGAATCAAATCAACCAGCATGGTTTATGAAACGAAAAAAGTAGGCGTTCGCACGAAAACAACCGTTGCAATTCTTTACATGCGTGACATTGTTGATCCTAAGATTGTTCAAGATGTAAAGAATAAATTAGATGATCTTCACATTGACGGAGCATTTAGCGCCACTCAGCTAGAAGAATTAATGGAACCGACAAAAGCATTGTTTCCTTTGATGGGGTATACAGGCAGAGCAGACTTTACCGTGAACTGTATGCTCAATGGGCGTGTAGCGTTGATTGTGGATGGTACACCGGCTGCGTTGATTGCGCCTGCCAATTTATTTTTGCTTGTGAAAGCACCCGAAGATATCCACTTTACTGCTTTGGCAGCTACATTTGGTCAAACGCTTCGTTTACTTGGCTTGTCCGTATCGCTACTGCTTCCTGCATTTTTTGTTGCCATTCTTTCCTATCATCAAGATCAGCTGCCCTATTATCTACTTGCCACTTTGGGGATTAACCGGTTGGGAATCCCTTTTGATGTGGCAGTTGAAATGTTTATTGCACTTCTCTTCTTAGAAATCCTGCGGGAAGCTGGTATCCGATTGCCTTCTGCGGTCGGCTCCACGGTAACGGTTGTAGGAGGACTTATCCTGGGGGATGCGGCCATTCGTGCTGGATCCTTATCCCCAGGTATCGTTGTCATCGGAGCAATTACACAAATCTTTGGTTCAACTTTATCGAGCCTATCATTGGCTGGAACGATTAGTACCTTACGCTTTTTTCTTTTCATTCTGTCTGCCACGCTTGGCATTTATGGCTTCTTTCTTGGATTATTTATTGTGCTCAGCCATTTAGCCTCATTGCGTTCATGCGGCTTGCCTTACTTGGCCCCAATATCACCTCCATTTAAAGACTTGGCCAACGCTTTGTTTCGATTACCTTGGCCATAGCGAAACACTCGACCGGACATGTTGAAGACACGAGATTCTACAAGGCAAGGGGACAGGCATAAATGAGGAGATATAAAAGTATGGTTGCACTTTTCCTTCTTCTCACCCTTACCGGTTGCTGGAGCAGATATGAAGTGCAAAACATGAACTATGCTACGGCTGTTGGAATAGACTATGTCGATGGCCAATACACCTTGTATGTGCAATTGCTTGATTTCTCGACAGTGGCCAAGCTGGAGGGACAGCAAAAAGCGGAGCAGCCCCCGGTTTGGGTGGGCAAAGGCGAAGGTTCCTCGTTTACGGAGGCGGCAAATGATTTGTACAGTACATCACAACAACGCTTAAACTTGGGACAAATCTCTGCCATTTTGTTCAGCGAGAGATTGATGAAGGAAAACAAAGTCGGAGAAGTGCTGGAATTGATCAACCGTTATCGTGAAATAAGGTACTTGGCCTGGCTGTTTAGCACAAGAGAGCCTCCTGAAGAAATCTTGCTGGCAACCCCATTTTTTAGATTTTCGCCAAATGCATAAAAATAGTTGTTTACTTTTATGCGTTCAAACAGTTGATTTATCAACCTTATGGTAAAAGCAAACGACTTTATTGTAATAAAACAAACCGATTAGTAAACAACTTTATTGGTAAGGAAAGAACTTTATTGTCACTCAACAGTTTCGTCATGTTAAATTTTGCCTAGCGTATGTTTTGCGCTTTTTGTTGGTAGGACCCCATGCCCATCAACTTAAGAATTTTCACTACCCCCAAGTGACAAAAAACGTTATTCTTTCTAAAAAGCTAGCTAGAAAGGGTGACATTTTTTATGAATCTTTCGATTCAAGATGAATTACAACTATTTTCTGAAGAACTGTATCGTCATTTAACCCCTTC
>NZ_BPLI01000065.1:0-11792 GCF_019656175.1 Bacillus sp. BML-BC051 | reverse complement strand
GGGTTAAATGACGATACAGTTCTTCAGAAAATAGTTGTAATTCATCTTGAATCGAAAGATTCATAAAAAATGTCACCCTTTCTAGCTAGCTTTTTAGAAAGAATAACGTTTTTTGTCACTTGGGGGTAGTGAAAATTCTTAAGTTGATGGGCATGGGGTCTTACCAACAAAACGCGGAAAACATACGCTAAGAGAATTTTGGGAGGAAAAAAGCCGATTTTCCCTACCTAAGGAATCATCGGCCTTTAGTATTATTGAATAAGAGGGCGTAGTGAATATAAACTTGCTACTTTCTTCATATCAAATGTGTATTCGCCAAGAAAATTAATATGTTCCCATCCCAATGGAGAAATATGTTTTAGCAGGTCTTCTCGTAAACTTATATTTGTACACAGCTGCCCTATCTTTTTCAATCCCTAGTCGTACGAGGGAACATCCGCAAGCAGGACAGATTAATGTTTGCATATTTTTCCCTCCTAGAATGATGAATTTTTTTATTCAATACCTCCATGATTTATGGATTTTAACTGTATTTTTGTACTGTTTTTCCGTCTTTAAAGCCTTCAATCGTAGCATCGAATAAATACTCCGGTACCATGGCATATACGGATCGGCTCCTTAGTACAGAAATACCGGGTATTTTTGTAGGTTTTACCACCTTTGCATACTTCGCGTAGTTAGCGGTCAGAGATATAAGAAATCAGGTATAAAAGAGGGAAACCTGTCCTGAGCTGGCCCTGGGTTTCATCTTTCAGACCTGTGGCTCCTTCTGGTATCGTGGTTACTTGCGACTAAATGTCACAGCATGACCCATTGGCAGGTCTAGATTCCTCGTAACGCGTCCCCATTAGGCGACCCAGTTCAAAGGCATCTTCTACAGATAACACTTTTCCCCCTGGATGTTGGTCAAGCCAGTCTTCGGCTGCATTCGGTGAGCTGAAGAAATGGACTTCGTTGCAGAATGCCGTACGAATCGAGGACATATCATCTGGCGTCACGATTGAGACAACGGCAGTGGAAGGTTCCACGCTTACAATGTGGTCCGGTTCCACATTCAACCGTATAGGTTCTCCGGTGCTGTGACAGGGTGACTCGATGTTGACCGAACGACCGATGAGTGCTGGAAATATAAGTGTGTCAAGGGCGCACCAGGCATATAGTTGCTTCCCATCAACCGTAAAGTGGTGAGGGGTAGGGATAAGGGTAAGACCTAAACCAACGACACGGCCTTGTTCGTCGATTTCCACGCTTGGCAGAGACTGGAGAACTTTCTTCACCTCTTCAACAGGTTTTCCGGTCGTTGTCGCCATATCTTCAATGGTGACAGACTCCCCCCCTGCTAGCATTTGTAACAACGGGCGAAACAGCCACTTCATGGATTCTCCTCCCTCTCCCTTGTTCGACTGTTGGTCAAGTCGGGTTACGATTTCCTGAATTTCAGTTTTCATGTCTTTTTCCTCCTTTGTTATTTTTTGTTCCTATTATTATTTTCGATATTACTTTTCATTACCTAAAAACTCCATTTGTTGGACTAATTGACCGATAAAAGCATCCTTTTCATAGCTTGTCTGATTTTTGAAACTTCATGGGCTCTACCCTATGATAAAAATTTTTTCAATTCGTTTCCAAAAGAGAGAGCTTGTTCCAAAGTCATAATTTCCCCTTGCAATTTTGGATGTTCTTCTTTCCACTTGTTTGCATGCTCAACTGAGCTAAAATAGTGAATTTGTTTACATGTTCCTCCGGCCCATGGAGCCTCAGAATCAAACGGCACTGTCCAGATTACTGTTGAATCAGGAGTTGTTTTTGCTAATTTTCCATTTCGGACAGTTACCTCAATCGGTTCACCTGTGTACGCACAACGGGAATGTATATCGACATCAGCAACCAGAGCAGTTGACAGCTCCAATGTCGATATTGCACACCAGGCAAATAAAGTTCGTCCTCCTAAATGAATCTGGTTAGTAGTCGGTATAATCGATAAGCCCAATGCCCCTACTATTTTTTGATCCGCCTCCCGAACGATCATCTGCCGTTGGGCTAATATCTTCACTACTGACTGAACTGTTTTTGTATTAATTCCCGTTTGATTTATTAAAGAACTTTCTGTAACTGCCTGCCCATCACGAATGGAGAAAAAAATTGTCCGAAGAATAGGCACTGATTCTTTAGGCAGCTTAGCTAACAATAGTTCATAAAATTTTTTGAGTTCTGTTTTATTCTTCATTGTTTAAATCCCTCCATTTGATTGAATGCCTCTTTCGGGGAATCAAGGTACGATTCAATGTGTTTACGCAACTTTTGTAGTTCGTTGATTTGTTCGTCTATCTTGGTCAGTTTATCTTTTAACAAATGTTGTAGATGCGGTTCTATCTCCACCGTATTTTTTTCGAAAATCACTATTAAATCTTTCATTTCCTCCAGTGATACGCCTAATGATCGGAGTTGTTTAATACCATTGATACAAAACACATGCTCTTGGTTATAAACGCGGTAATTACCTTCGCTACGCTTTATAGAAGGCAGTATCAATTCCTTTTCTTCATACAGTCGAATGGCTTTTCGACTGACTCCTGTTTGTTGGGCTAGTTGACCAATCGTTAAATCCTCCATTATCTCCCCCCTTTTCGTTAACTGGAAGACCATCACTGAATTAACTAGAGTTTACAACGTTCACCTTAGGGGAAGGTCAAGTGCAATTTTATAATTTAAATACAAAGTTTAATCAGGAGATAGAAGTAACATCATCTTTAAAATGGTGTTATTGCAACATTTCTATAATAAACTCGACATGAAAACCGTTTCCTTGATACTAGCGAGTATTATATGGTAACCCAAGGCTACCTTCGCGAATGGGTTTGCTTGGGGTAATGTAATTTATACATTCAGATTTTAAAGAATCCTCAATTAAAACAACTTATGGAAATCTATCGTCGGGATGTATGCGAACCCAATCTAACAGAGTTATATCAAATTTTAATTCGTCTTGGTTACACTGTTCCAGCTCCATATAATGCTATTTCGGAATCAAAAACAGTTAAGGAACTAGGAGATATTCAAACGCCTGTTTATAGATGACCAGAAGATACTCATTGGACATTATTTCGCCGTACAGGGATTTATGGACTTTGGAATACTGGGGCAATTTCGAGCCATCGAGCAGACGTAAGTGATGCATTTATTCGTAATTATCATCGTGCAAATCGTTGCACCTAGCCACTGACTCAATGGCTGTTAAAAAGGGATTTATTCCTCTGCCACCATTAGTCATTCCTCGATAATTTGTAGAGAAACTCAATCCTTTTTATTAAGTAAGTTTTATAGATTTCAATAGCAAGAAGACTTAACCAAAGTGCACAGATTGTTGACATAATAAACCGTGTAAAACAAATATGCTATATAAATATTTCATTTCCTTAAACAGTTTAAAGTTAATTTGGCAAAGTACGGAAAACCTTATTCATAAAACAGAAAAAAGATTCCTGAGCAATAATCAGGAATCTTTTTTCTAACTTATCCAGCACAGCAAGATAATTTCGAAACATCTTTATCAAAAGTTAGGACAGCCAGCTTCAATCCTTCTGCCATTGTTAGATATGGAGCCATCGTTTCTCTCAGATCTCCAACAGTTAAACCGAATTTCACAGCTAATGTTGCTGCATAAATTACGTCTCCTGCGTTTTCTGCCACTACATGCGCCCCTAACACTTTCAATGTTTTCGCGTCTGCCACTAATTTGAAAACACCTGTTGTTTCCCGATTAACGAGCGCTCTTGGAACAGCATCCAACGGCAATACCGATGTTTTCACTTCATATCCTTTTTCTTTTGCCTGTTGCTCCGTTAAACCAACCGTTGCAATCGATGGAGAAGTAAACGTAACGCCTGGAACCACTTCTAAATTGACCTTTTGATTTAGTCCTCCGATTGCATTACGAGCAGCAAGTCCACCTTCATAAGCAGCTACATAAACAAATTGGGGACCGGGAGTGACATCTCCAGCTGAATAAATTCGGGAATTGGTCGTTTTAAGATAATCATCAATGACAATTTCACCACGGGAACCAACTTCAACGCCTGCTGCATGTAAGTTTAATGATTCTGTATTTGGTTTTCTTCCAGTGGCAATTAGCAATTGTTCTGCTTCAATAATTCGCTTTTTACCATTTATCTCAACATGAACTTTTTTAATGTCTCCATCTTGCTCAACTCGTTCATAGGTTGCACCTGTTACTAAATTAATTCCCTGTTCTGTTAAGGCCTTAGTAATGGCTTCTGAAATTTCAGGATCGTATTCTTTTAATAGACGCTCGCTTCTTTGAATCAAAGTGACTTCTGACCCGAGGTTATGAAATAGTTGTCCTAATTCCATGCCGATATATCCTGAACCAATTACGGTAAGACGATTTGGAACCTTCTTTAATTCCAATAAGCTAGTGCTTGTTAAATAATCTACTTCATCTAATCCGGGAATATTAGGTGCAGTTGAAGAAGCACCTGTAGCTATTAAAAATCTTTTGGCTGTGATTTGATTGCCATTTACTTCAACTGTATTTTCATTTACGAATTTTGCTTCACCTTTTATTAATTCAAAACCATAATCATCAATTAAATTCACATATTTTTCATTTCGCATCTCGGTTACTAAATCATTCTTTTGTTTTACTAATGGCGCTAAATCAACATTTGAAGCCGAAGTGTGTAATCCCACAAATGGATTATTTTTTGCTAGATGATTGATTTCCCCTGCTCTTAATAAGGTCTTAGAAGGAACGCATCCGACATTAACGCAAGTTCCACCCACCGTTCCACGCTCAATCATAGCCACTTTTGCGTTCAAAGCAACGGCTTCAATGGCAGATGAAAAGGCAGCTCCACCAGAACCGATGATGATGTAATCATAATCATAGTTACCTTCATCATTTAAACTTACATCTGTCCTTTTTTCCGATTGCACTTGTATTTCTTCTGCTTCGCCCGGTTGATATTGTGCGTCAGTAATCGCTGTTTTCGCGATATCAATGTCTACATCATACGGTAGTTCAAACAGTGCTTCTCCGCGACGAAAGTCTACTTCAATCCCTTTTGCACCTGCATTTTCAAGAGCAACCGCAATATGTTCTTCACAACCAGTGCAGGTCATTCCTTCAACGTTTAGCCGATATTTTTTCAATAAATTCGTCTTTTGTTCCGATTGAAATTCTTCTGCTTCGCCCGGGTGATAGTTTGCGTCAGCAATCGCATTTTTCGCGTCTTCAACTTTCACGTCATCAGGAAGCTCAAATACAGCTTCTCCACGGCGAAAATCTACTTCAATCGCTTTTGCACCCATGTTTTCAAGAGCGACAGCTACATGCTGTTCACAACCCGAACATGTCATTCCTTGCACGTTCACTCGATATTTTTTCATGGTAAAAATATCCTCCTTTTATTCGACGGGGAGACCCAAGTCTGAAACCTCCGTCTTAATTGCATCTAAATTGGTTTTCGTATCATCAAAAGAAACCGTTACTTCCGCGGTGCTTCCATTAACTTTAATGGCTGTTTTGCCAGCACCTTCAACCTGTGCAATGGCATCTTCCACAACTGATGGCGGGCAGCAATCCATCCCTGCTATAACCATGAATGTCCCCGTCTTCTCAGCTTCAGTAATAGCTTTTACATCCTTCTCTGAATTCATAGCAGTTGTTTTCACTTCACTCTTAGATACTTCAGTTTTTTGGACTTCTTGTTCGTTACTGCATGCACTAACCACTAGCATAAGGGATAGCAACATCATAATCCTGATTATTTGTACTTTCACATAATACACCCCATTTTTTATAGTCAACTTTCAACTGAAAATAAGAAAAGAAACATGGTAAAAACAAGGAACGTTGTAATCCATAAGCCAATGACAGAACTTTTCCTTTTACCCTTTCTTCCATAAACCATATAAAAGGAGTACGCAAGAAGGACAATGGTAACGATGCTGAACAATAACCGATACTTCAACGAGTAGAATGCGATTGCGCCTGCAAACCCAGTGAGTCCAAGGGGAATCAAGATTAGTGGACCCAGGCAACAACCCGCCATAACAAAAGCTGAAAATACAGTGGCTACTTGTGAAACTTTTTCTTTCATGACTTGAACTTCTCCATGCTGCAACAATCATGTGTGGTTGTATCTTTCTTTGTTTCCTCTTTTGTTTCTGGATCAAGTTTTCTCCAGCCCTTGAAAAGAGCGAAAACGAATAACAGACCCATCATGATGAAAATAACATTTTTAAATTCCGTGAAGTATGATCCCAGTGCTGTTCCTGCAATCAACGGAAGTAGTAAAAACAGATGACACGGGCATGTGATGAGTGCGACAAGAAACCAACCTGAACTTTTTATTATGTTTTTCATTTCTGTTTCACCTCTTATTTCTTCATCAGTGTTTCAATAATGGGGCATTCGTAAATATCTTTGTTTTCGGGACATCTTTCTTTAAGATCCATCAGCATTCGTTCAATCCTTTTAAGATCTTCAATTTTACGTTGAATGTCCTCTATCTTCAAAATAGTGAAATCATACATATCACGACACTTCGCTTCATCGCGATCGACAACCCCTAGCAATTTATCAATTTCATTTAAGGTAAATCCTAATTCCTGCATTCGTTTTATGAAATGCAATCGATCGACCGTTTGTTGGGAATACATTCGGTATCCTTTTTCCGTACGTTCAGGCTCTGGAATTAAGCCTAAACGCTCATAATATCGAATGGTCTCCTTGTTAACACCGCACTTGTCAGCCAGTTCTCCGATACGAAATTTCATACGTCTCACCTCACTTACAGCATAAACCACGTACCTTAGTACAGGGTAAATATATAGTTTACTTCATTCATGAGATTTTACTTACCCTTAGAGCCAGATAACGTGCCGCCAAAAACAGCAGCCCCAACCTCAAAGGCTTCCGCAAGAGTCAGCTTGTCCTTCGCCGTTGTTGAATTCTTTTCATTCGCTTTTTGCCAATGTTCCTCAGAACAATAAAATTGAATGGCTGGGCAACAGCTGGTAGAAATGGACGTTGGCTCATTCGATTCGCAAGAAGAATCGCAGCATGCGTTGGTATCGGCAGCATCCGTTGTTCCCAAGCCTACAACCACGGTATCAGGATTGGCAACGGGCATGTTGTTTTTCACATCGATGGTAATCTTTTCACCGCAAAATGCACATTCCGATTCAATAACGGCATCTGTAAACATCGATGGAATGCCAAGGGCATCAATCGCACACATGGAATAAGCTGGCAACATTCCAGCCAATGTAACACGGTGTGGAGTCGGAACTCCTGAAAAAGGATACGCCACGTTCACATCCCCAGAGTTTTGGTCCCAGTGAATTAAATCCAATTCCCTTAAACGTTGAAGAGCAGATTGGACATCAATTTGTTCCTCTGTTGCAGTTAAATCATTGATGTTGACGATTTTTCCCTCAGCCATGAAAAGAAGAATGTCTAAACGGATACTATTTTCTGAAGGAGACAATAAACGGATTTTTCCCTCAAATCCTTCTTCTGGCAAACCAAGTGATTGTAACACCTTGTCCTTTAACGAAGTATTCAAATGATTTTGATTCATGTTGCTGCCTCCTCTATTTGATCTGCAATTATTTACAGGAATTTTTCTTCCTAGTACAGAATAAACCCTGTACCATAGTACAGGGTCAAGTATGATTTATTATTTTATCTTCTAAAACTAAACTATCCCATTAGTTAAGTATAACCTTACCATCTATTCTGAAATTTAACATAGATATCCAATTTTCTTTAAAAGTGTTGTTCCACAATCTGGCCCGATTATTGAACAAAATTAAAAAAGCCATTTAATTCATTAGTTCATGGACAAATCACCATAAACGACCGTTTTTGGTTATGAATAGAGAACTTCTCTAAAAACCTTAAAAACTACTTAAATACATAACCAAAAATATAACCAAAATCAAAAGACCAATATATCTATCTCTACCCCCTTTTTGGTATAGTTAAGGCATTAATAAGGGGGGATTCTTGTTGAAATTTGGATATGCACGTGTCAGTACACAAGATCAGTCATTATCGTTACAACTTGATGCATTGGCTCACTACGGAGTGGACCAGACTTTTGAAGAAAAAGAATCAGGTAAGAAAAAAAACCGACCACAGTTAGATGACCTTCTTAAAGTTTTACGTAAAGGCGACACGGTGGTTGTCTATAAATTAGATCGTATCAGTCGTAGTACCAAACATTTAATTGAGCTTATGGAACATTTTGAAGCAAAGGGAATTCATTTTGTCTCCATTCAAGACAAGATTGACACAACAACTGCTATGGGACGTTTCTTTTTCAGAATGTTGGCCAGCATAGCAGAATTAGAACGTGATATTATCAGTGAACGAACGAAAGATGGATTGACGGCTGCTAGAGCTAGGGGAAGAAACGGAGGAAGACCGAAAGTTGATTTAAAGAAAATAGAACTTGCTATAAAAATGTATGAAAGCAAAGATTACTCTTTATCTCAAATTAAGACGGCAACAGGGATTGGAGCAACAACCTTATACCGTTATCTAGATAAGAAAAAGATATCTGGCAAGGAGTTGTAGCATGAGAGGGAAAGAATTACTAACAGAAGATCAAAGAACGGAATTTGTACGAATTCCAGCTGATATGAGCGAAAGTGAACTAGAAACTTATTATACTTTTTCACAATATGACCTTGAAATTATTAAACGACACAGAAGAGATCATAATCGATTAGGCTTTGCTGTTCAATTATGTGTTCTACGCTATCCTGGATGGTCCCTTTCAGATGTTGGACCTATTCCAGATTACATAATCGAATACATAGCTAGCCAAATAGATGTTAATCCTAATTCATTTTCTTTATATGCCCAACGAGAGCCAACTAAACATGAGCATATGGAAGAAATCCGTCAAGTTTATGGTTATCAAAATTTTTCCTTAGGGAACTATCGCAAGGCAGCTCAGTTTCTTTTGAATCATGCCCTTCAAAATGGAAATTCAATGTATCTTCTTCGTACAGCACAAGAAGAACTACGTAATCAGAAAATTATTCTCCCTGGCATGACTACTATAGAAAGGCTTGTTTGGGAAACTCGTCAACGAGCAGAGGAAAGGATTTTTAAATCATTAACTTGTACTCTTTCCAAATGGCAAAAACAAAAGTTAGATAAACTTATAGATCCATTTGTAGACAATAGAAAAACCCCTTTAGCATGGCTGAGGGAGCTTCCCGGCCAATCTTCACCTGAAGCCTTTTTAAAAGTCATAAAGCGCTTAGAATATATTCGAGAATTAAAATTAGAAATAAATACAGAACAAATCCATCCCAATCGGTTACTTCAATTATCTCGTATTGGAGCACGGTATGAACCACACTCATTTCGAAGATTTAAAGAAATGAAGAAATATGCAATTCTTGTTGCCTATCTAGTAACACTAAGCCAAGATCTAATTGACCAAGCAATTGAAATTCATGATAGACAAATGATGATTTTACAATCAAAGGGTCGTAAAACACAAGAGGAAATGCAAAAAGAAAATGGAAAAGCAGTGAATGAAAAAGTCGTGCATTTTGCAGATATTGGTGCTGCACTTATTCAAGCACGAAATGAAGGGCTTGATCCATTTAATGCTATTGAAATGATTATGCCGTGGGATAAAATTGTTTCTTCCGTTGAAGAAGCCCAAAAATTAGCCCGACCGATGGATTACGATTATCTAGATTTGTTAGAAAATCGGTTTTCTTATCTAAGAAAATATACTCCTACTTTTCTTAAATCTCTTGAATTTCGTTCTACACAAGGTACAGAGCCATTATTGCAAGCCCTAAAAACGCTAAATGAAATAAATGAATCTGGTAAAAGAAAAATTCCAAATGATGCCCCGGTAGATTTTATTCCTAAACGTTGGAAGAAGCATGTTTATGGTGATGATGGAATAATTAACCGGCACTATTATGAGATGGCTGCACTAACAGAGTTGAAAAATCATATTCGTTCAGGCGACATATCCGTAGTCGGTAGTAGACTTCATAAAGATTTTGAAGAGTATCTTGTTCCTAAAAAAGATTGGACAACAACTCGTCTTACGGAAACTAAACTAGCCGTTCGTTCATCGGCAGATGAATATATTGAGGAAAGAAGAAAGTCACTAGCTCAACGCCTTACATGGGTTTCAAATAATCTTGATTCTCTAGAAGGAGTAAATATCGAAAAGGCTAAGATCCGAGTGGACCGTTTGGAGAAGAATACACCCGAAGAAGCGAGAGCTTTTAGCCTGTCTTTATATAATATGTTGCCAAGAATAAAGCTCACTGATCTTTTAATGGAGGTAGCACACTGGACAGGATTTGATGAAATGTTGATACATGCCTCAACCAATCGCCCACCAAAGGGAGAGGAAAAAGTAGTTCTCATGGCTGCTCTCATGGCGATGGGAACTAACATAGGTCTTACTAAAATGGCAGAAGCGACACCAGGAGTTACCTATCATCAAATGGCTAATGCAGCGCAATGGCGTTTATTCGATGATGCTATAAGTCGTGCACAAGCGACATTAGTAAATTTTCAACATAAGCTTAAACTAGCTTCCTATTGGGGAGATGGAAGTACCTCTTCCTCTGATGGAATGCGCGTACAGGTTGGTGTTTCATCGTTACATGCCGATGCCAATCCACACTACGGGTCTGGAAAAGGGGCAACCATTTATCGATTTACTAGTGATCAATTTTCAAGCTTTTATACGAAAGTCATTAATACCAATGCTCGTGATGCTGTACACGTTATCGATGGATTACTTCATCATGAGACAGATTTAAATATTGAAGAGCATTTTACAGATACAGCTGGCTACGCCGACTCAGTATTTGGATTGAGTCATTTACTAGGATTTCGCTTTGCACCAAGGCTACGTGATTTAGCTGACTCTAAGCTATTCACCATCCAAATGCCTAATGAATTCCCAAAACTAGAAAATATACTCCGTGGTCGTATTAATACTAAAATTATTCAAGAGAATTTTGATGACGTATTGCGCGTAGCTCATTCTATTCGAGAAGGAAAAGTGTCTGGTTCACTTATTATGGGGAAATTAGGGTCATATGCGAGACAAAATAAACTTGCAACTACTTTGCGAGAAATGGGGAGAATCGAAAAGACCATTTTTATTTTGGATTACATATCTAACGAAACACTACGCCGTCGAATTCAGCGAGGACTAAATAAAGGGGAAGCCATGAATGGGTTAGCAAGAGCCTTATTCTTTGGAAAACGAGGTGAGTTACGAGAACGAGGAATACAAGACCAACTACAACGTGCAAGTGCTTTAAATATTCTAATAAATGCTATTAGCGTATGGAATACCGTTTATCTTACAGAAGCAACAAAATTATTGAAGGAAAAGGGGAATTTGAGAGAAGATTTACTTAAACATGTTTCTCCGTTAGGATGGGAACACATTAATTTTCTTGGTGAATACAACTTTGATGCAAGTAAAGTAGCAAGTCTACATTCACTACGCCCTCTTATTCAATAATACTAAAAGCCGATGATTCCTTAGCGTAGGAAAAATCGGCTTTCTTTATGTCGAAATTTGCTTAGCGTATGTTTTCCGCGTTTTGTTGGTAGGACCCCATGCCCATCAACTTAAGAATTTTCACTACCCCCAAGTGACAAAAAACGTTATTCTTTCTAAAAAGCTAGCTAGAAAGGGTGACATTTTTTATGAATCTTTCGATTCAAGATGAATTACAACTATTTTCTGAAG
>NZ_BPLI01000064.1:0-19033 GCF_019656175.1 Bacillus sp. BML-BC051 | reverse complement strand
TTAAAGTTTCACTTTATAGGAATGACTCTACCCGTTTCACTACTTTCAATCGCTAATTGAATAAGCCTAATAACTTCTAAGCCTTCTTGTGCTGTTACAGGTGGTTTTTCACCATTTACAATACTATCTCTTACACCTTTATAATACATGTCATAACAGCCAACTTCTGTCGAAATACACTCTAACTTTTCTTCCGTATGTAAAGTAGCGAAATTCTCTTCAGCGTCTGCTCCATAACCGTTATCGCCTGGCTTAATTCCATTTTTTAATTGCTCTTCCTGTGAATCCATACCGTATTTCACGATAGAACCTTTATCTCCATGCAGTGTAAAGTGTGGGCCTGCTTGCTTTACGTAACTGCTACTATGTAAAGTGACACGTTTCACACCGTAGTGAAGTATAACATGGAAGTAATCATCAATTTCTGCACCTGGTCGTTGTTTGATTACATCTGCACTTATCGCATCTGGTTTCCCAAATAATGATAATGCTTGGTCAATTAAATGCGAGCCTAAATCATATAATATTCCTGATCCTGGTAAGTTCTTTTCTCTCCAGCGATCACGTACATTCGGGCGAAAACGATCGAAATGCGCTTCATATGCGTATAAATTTCCTATTCTATTTTCTTCTAACAATTTCTTTATCGTTAAGAAATCATTATCAAAACGACGATTATGATATACACTTACTACCACATTATGTTGCTCTGCTAACGAAATAAGCTCTTCCCCTTCTTCAATTGAAACAACGAATGGTTTCTCCACAACTACATGCTTACCATGTAAAATTGCTTCTTTTACATATGGAAAATGAGTTGTATTCGGTGAAGTAATGACCACTAAGTCAATATCAGTACGATTTACTAATTCCTCAATTGTGTCAACAACTTCAGCATTTGGTACTGCTTGTTTCACTAGTTCTTCTTTTGAAGATAAAATAGCACGAATATCGTATTCTTCTATCGTTTGTAATAATGGGATGTGAAATGTTGTACTAGAAAACCCAAATCCTACAATCCCTACACCTATTTTTTTCATGTTGCCCCTCCATCTATCCGGCTTCAACTAATAATCAGTGGGGATAAAGAACATTCCCACTGATTAAAGTTTCACTTTATGAGAACGATTTCATTCAGTTATTATAACAAGAATATTATTATTTACATAATAATTTGCCTAGAAAAAAGCATCTTACCATGATTCATAGCAAGATGCTTTTCTTTACTCCGGTCGTTTTTTCGTCCACGTTTCAATAACTTCACCTGTATCATTAACATCTAGTACTAAACTACCGTTACTATACCGGTCTTTATTTCGATACGCTTTCGGATCAATTTCTTCTACAATGTTTTTCTCTGTCTTCATGTAAACTAGTTCATCATCTCGAACAATTTCAATACCGACAATACGATATGGATTACGTTTTAACTCTTTGAAAATAACAAGACCTCGCTTCGCCCTTGTTGATTTCTCAATTTCTGATGCTTTTAGACGTTTTACAGCACCACGCTGCGTTACGAGAATAAGTTGATCTTTTTCACCATTTAACGGTTTACCAGAAGCAACATAATCATCTTCTTTTAAATTAATGGCTTTCACACCAGCAGCCCTTACACCGACTGGACTTACTTCATCTTCATGGAAAATAAGTGCATATGCACCATAGGTTGCAAGAACGATATCACTCGTTCCATCTGTCGCAAATATATCTACTACTTCATCATCTTTTTTCAAGTTTACAGCAACGAACGCCCTTGAATAACGCTGTACTTTATATTGGTTTAATTCTGTTTTCTTAATCATGCCATTCTTTGTTAAAAATACGATAAATCGTTTTTCTTCTTCAAAATTCGGTACGACAGTCGCCCAAATAATCATTTCATCCCGCTCAAGCGAAACGAGATTCGCAACGTGTTGACCTAAATCTTTCCAACGAATTTCTGGCATTTCATATACTGGCAGATATATATAGTTTCCTTTATTCGTAAATAAGAGAACTGTCTCTGTGGTATTCGTATCGAATCGCTCCAGTAAGATGTCACCCTCTTTCATACCGAAGTCTTTTCCGTTCGATGCATTATGCGAACGCCAACCTGTTCGTTTCACATATCCTTCTTTCGTTACAGTAACGATGACATCTTCCTGTGGAATCATCACTTCCACATCGATTTTAATTTCTTCAATTTGTTCTTCAATAATAGCACGGCGATCATCGCTATATGTTTTCTTTACTCTCTTCAAATCTGTTTTAATAACTTGAAGAAGTCTTTTTTCACTTTGTAAAATTGCCTGTAATTCTGCAATTTTTGTACTTAATTCATCCGCTTCTTTTTCTAGTGCTGTAATATCTGTATTCGTTAAACGGTATAGTTGCAACGAAACGATTGCTTCTGATTGTGCTTCTGTAAAGCCGAATTTGGCACTTAAGTTATCTTTCGCATTACGCTTATCTTTAGAAGCTCTAATCGTTTCGATTACTTGATCTAAAATTGATAATGCTTTCATTAACCCTTCAACAATATGCTGACGATTTTCTGCTTTTCGTAATTCATATTGAGAACGCTTTGTTACAACTTCTTTTTGGTGTCCAATATATGCATCCAAAATCTTAGGTAATGTCATAAGTGTCGGACGACGATTATTTATCGCTACCATATTAAAGTTATATGGAATTTGTAAATCTGTATTCTTATATAAATAATTTAAAATACCTTCAGCATTTACTTCCTTTTTTAACTCTACGACAATACGAAGACCAGTACGATCTGTCTCATCACGTACTTCAGCAATTCCATCTAGCTTTTTATCTAGACGTAATTCATCCATTTTTTTAACAAGGTTCGCTTTATTTACTTCATACGGAATTTCTGTAATAACGATTTGTTGCTTACCACCGCGGATTGTTTCAACTTCCGCTTTTCCGCGAATAATAATTTTACCTTTTCCTGTTTCATACGCTTTTTTGATACCATCAATCCCTTGAATAATACCACCTGTCGGGAAATCTGGTCCTTTCATAACTGTTAATAAATCATCAACAGTACTATTCGGCTTATCAATACGCATCATCGTCGCATCAATTACTTCCCCAAGGTGATGCGGAGGAATTTCTGTTGCATAACCAGCTGAAATTCCTGTAGATCCGTTCACTAATAAGTTCGGGAACATCGCTGGAAGCACAACAGGTTCTTCACTCGTATCATCAAAGTTTGACACAAATTCTACTGTTTCTTTATCAAGATCACGTAATAACTCAGATGCAATTGGTGATAAGCGGGCTTCCGTATAACGCATTGCCGCTGCTGGATCGCCATCAACACTACCATTATTACCATGCATTTCAACTAAAACATTACGTACTTTCCAAGTTTGACTTAAACGTACCATCGCCTCATATACAGAAGAATCACCATGTGGATGGTAGTTACCAATAACGTTACCGACTGTTTTAGCTGATTTACGAAACGCTTTATCATGTACGTTTCCTTCTACATACATAGAATATAAAATACGTCTCTGTACAGGTTTTAAACCGTCACGCGCATCTGGAAGCGCGCGATCTTGAATAATATATTTACTATAACGTGCAAAGCGGTCACCTAACACGTCTTCAAGCGGGAGGTCATGAAACTTCTCTGCCTGCATGTTATTCCACCTCCGTCTCCATAATCATTTCATTTTCTAAAATATTTCCTTCTTCTTGCATACCAAATTGTACATTTCGTTCGATCCATTTACGGCGAGGTTCTACTTTATCACCCATCAATGTCGTAACTCGGCGCTCCGCTCTTGATGCATCGTCAATTTTTACACGAATCAACGTACGCGTTTCAGGATTCATAGTTGTCTCCCATAATTGATCAGCATTCATTTCGCCAAGTCCTTTATAGCGCTGCAACATATAGCCTTTACCGACCTTTTTTGTTACACCATCTAATTCTTCATCAGACCATGCATACTCAATCACTTCACTCTTACCTTTTCCTTTACTTACTTTGTATAAAGGAGGAAGTGCAATAAATACTTTGCCAGCTTCGATAAGTGGTTTCATATATCTGTAGAAGAACGTTAGTAACAATACTTGAATGTGCGCACCATCTGTATCGGCATCGGTCATAATTACAACTTTATCGTAGTTAATATCTTCAACAGCGAATTCATTCCCTACACCACCGCCAATAGCGTAAATGATTGTATTAATCTCTTCATTTTTAAAGATATCCGCAAGTTTTGCTTTTTCTGTATTGATTACTTTACCACGTAACGGTAATACCGCTTGGAAACGTCGGTCTCGACCTTGTTTCGCGGAACCACCGGCAGAGTCACCCTCCACTAGGTACAGTTCATTTTTCTGTGGGTTACGTGATTGTGCAGGTGTTAACTTACCACTTAATGTACCTTCTGATTTCTTTTTCTTTTTACCAGTACGTGCTTCTTCTCTCGCTTTGCGAGCAGCCTCACGTGCTTGCGCTGCTTTAACTGCCTTTCTCACAAGAAGTGTAGCAACATCCGGGTTTTCTTCTAAAAAGTAAGCTAAATGCTCTGATACAATGGCATCAATTGAAGAACGAGCTTCACTTGTACCTAGTTTTCCCTTCGTTTGTCCTTCAAACTGAAGTACTTCTTCTGGTACACGTACAGAAACGATAGCCGCTACACCTTCACGAATATCTGTACCTTCTAAGTTTTTATCTTTTTCTTTTAATAGTGAAACTTTACGAGCATACTCATTGAACACACGAGTCATTGCTGTCTTAAATCCAGCTTCGTGTGTTCCACCATCTTTTGTACGTACATTATTTACAAACGAAAGAATATTCTCTGAGTAGCCATCGTTAAATTGAAATGCTAGCTCTGCCTCAATTCCATTTTGTTCACCAGTAAAATATACTACCGGATGGATTGAATCTTTTTCTTCGTTTAAGTATGAAACGAAAGCTTCGATTCCTGTTTCATAATGAAAGACATCTTCTAAATCATTTCGCTCATCTTTTATTGAGATTTTCATTCCTTTTAATAGGAATGCAGATTCACGTAATCTTTCACATAATGTTTCGTAATTGTAATTTGTTGTGCTGAAAATCGTCGTATCTGGTTTGAAATGCATTGTCGTACCAGATTCTTTCGTCTTTCCGATTTTCTCAAGCGTCGTTACAGGAACACCGCCATTTTCAAAGCGTTGTTCATAAATATTCCCGTCACGCTTAATCGTTACGACTAACCATTCAGATAAGGCGTTTACTACTGATGCCCCAACACCATGTAAACCACCACTCGTTTTGTAACCACCTTGACCAAACTTACCACCAGCATGAAGTACAGTTAAAATAACTTCAGGTGTAGGTTTCCCAAGTTTATGCATTCCCGTAGGCATTCCTCGCCCTTTATCTATAACGCTAATACTATTATCTTTATGTATTACGACAGAAATTTCGTCGCCAAATCCCGCTAACGCTTCGTCAACGGAGTTATCTACTATTTCATATACTAAATGATGCAATCCACGGCTATCCGTACTCCCGATATACATACCCGGGCGTTTTCGAACGGCTTCAAGTCCTTCTAGCACTTGAATTGCATCTTCATTATATTGGAACTGATGCTTCGCCAAACTCCTTGCCCCTTTCCTAATCAAATAAGAACATATGTTTCTACTATAGAATAACGCCTCGACTATAGTTTTGGCAAGTTATCTTATCTCTTTTATATACCATTTTCAATAGAAAAATCCTTGTTTTTTTCACAAGGATTCCTCTAGGCTACTATTTCAGAAAAATAATCGTTTGTCAACGAGAAATGGATATGTATGCCAAGATTACACATTCCAAACCTTTATCATGATCCAAATGATCAATATCCAAAATGGGATAACGAGTAATAATCCCCAAAAACAGCCTTTAAAAAATCTCATGATGAACACCTCGTTCATCGGCCCTACTTGCCTATAATGAGGGCTGAATCAATCTTTCTACCTTTAAAATCTATACTATTTTGTCATCGCATGTTCTACTTTAATACAACGATCCATTATTACAGTATAGTCTTTTTCTTTTAACAGTTTATATGTATCTTCATCTTGCACTCCTAATTGTGCCCAAAAAACGTCTGCATCAATCTCTACAAACTCTTTCGCAACATCCATTAAAAATTCTGAACGGCGGAATACATTTACAATGTCAACATGTTCCTTAATATCCTTTAGTGAAGAAACTGCTTTTTCTCCAAGCACCTCATCTACTGTTGGGTTCACTGGAATAATGCGATACCCAGCATCTTGCATTGCTTTTGAAACCATATACGATGTACGTTCTGGCTTATCCGATAATCCAACAACTGCAATCGTTTTGCTTTTCTTTAATACTTCACCAATTTCCGTACGAGTTGGGTTTTCAATTGTCATAATTTATCCCTCCTATTCCTTTAGTATAGCCGATAAAGAAAGTCTCTTTCAATACGAAAGAGACTTTCTTTTATTTCAATTATTGATTCTTTGTAGCTGAATTATCTGCTAAAGTAGCTGTTTTCGTCATTTTTTGACCGTTACGATAGAATGTAACTTCTACTTTTTCGCCTACTTTTTTCTTTTCATATAAATATTTACGGAATTGAAGTGAATTTTCTACTTTTTGATCATCCAATGCTACTACAATATCATATTGCTCTAAACCAGCTTTTTCTGCAGGTGATATTGGGTAAATTTTACCTAACACAACGCCGTTTGTTACTTCTTTTGGTACTTTCAATTGATTTACTGCATAAGCTTGCACATCTTCTAATGAAACGACACCTACTCCAAGAGCTGGACGTTTCACTACTCCGTCTTTTTCAAGTGATTCAATAACTGGTTTTGCGATATTAATTGGAATAGCAAATCCAATCCCTTCAACTTCTTGTTGTGCAATTTTACTTGAATTAATCCCAATTATTTCACCGTTTTGGTTAAATAACGCACCACCACTATTACCTGGGTTAATCGCTGCATCTGTTTGAATAACTTGAGCATTCCAATCCGCACGTTTATCGCCATCAATATCTACTGGAATTTCACGTTCTTTACTACTAATAATACCTTCCGTTACACTTCCATCAAACCCTAGTGGATTACCGATTGCAATTGCTTTTTCACCAGCACGGATTTTACTTGAGTCACCTAAAGTGGCAACTTTATTTACATTAGACCCGTCAATTTCAACAACAGCTAAATCTAACCAAGGATCTTTCCCTACTAGTTTTGCATCTACCTGTTTACCATCACTTAGTTTTACAGCAAGTTTATTCGCTCCATCTACTACGTGGTTGTTTGTTACAATATATGCTTTATTTCCTGCTTTTTTATAAATAACACCTGATCCTGAACCAGCTTGTTGTTCTTGGCCTGTTGGTTGCATTGCAAATGGATCAATGCTTTGTTGCATATTAATAACACCTACAACAACATCTTTCGCGCCTTCAATCATACCAGGTAAATCAGTTTCATTTTTAGCTTTATTGACAACAGGAACTACAGTACCTTCAACTTTTGAATCCGAACTGAATGATGATACAGCCGCTCCATTATTTTGAGCCCATGGCATATATGGTGCCGCAAAACTAATTGTGACAGCTCCAACTACCGCTCCGACTAAACCTGTGAAAAAATAACCTTTTTTACCGCCTGATTTTCTCACTTCTCTCGTTTCACTATGCTCTTCATTTAAATTCGGTCCGTCGTAATATCCCATGTTTTATTTCCCCTCTCTGGTGAATTCGTATTTTCAGTATAGTCACAGTTTGTGTCCTTCTTGTGAACTCATCGTGAAATCCAATTAAAAAAATACTCTTATCTATCATTGTAGACAAGAAAAGTATTTTTTGTACATTCTACCTGCCAAAGAGGATATAAAATCGACATTTCCCTAGGCTAAAGTACACAATCCATTACAATTATTCTTCAAACTTATAACCAACTCGAATAACAGTACCGATATGCTTCGCTTTTTCTCCTAGCTTATTTCGTAGTTTTTTAATATGAGTATCCACCGTTCGGTCATCACCGTAATAATCATATCCCCATAACTGATCTAATAAATGTTGACGTGACAACACAATTCCTTTGTTCTCCATTAAATAAACAAGAAGTTCAAATTCCTTATGTGTCAATATAATTTCTTCTCCATTTACTAACACCGTTCTAGATAAACGATTTACTTCTATTCCAGCTAGGGACATAGCATTTTCTTCCGCTACTCCTACCACTCCATCCGCACGTTTCAATAACGTCTTCGCTCGAGCTACTAACACTTTCGGGCTGAAAGGTTTCGTTACATACTCATCTGCACCTAATTCGAACCCTAGTAATGTATCATCCTCATCTGAACGTGCTGTTAACATAATAATTGGTACTGCTGATTCTTTTCTAATTCGTCTACAAACAGACCATCCATCTATTTCTGGTAACATAATATCTAACATAATTAAATCAATTTCATGCTCTGCAAATAATTCTAACGCTATTTTTCCGTCTTCTGCTTCGATTACTTCAAAGCCTTCATTACGAAAATAATCACTAACGATTTCACGTAGTCTTCTTTCATCTTCAACAAGTAATACTGTTTTATTCATATCATCTATCCCGCCTTTTTACTCTTTCAATCGAATAATACGTTGATTGGAGCTTCCGCGAAATGGAAGTGTTAAATCTTTTTTCTCGATTTCAAATCTTCCATCGACTAAAACATCCCCATACTGTAACAACTCTATCATATCATTATTTTGAGAACTCTGTATCTCTTCTAACGTATAACCTGTATACATCCATAGATTTTTTTTCAAGTCTTTCACAGATTTTGCTACTTTTTTCACTTCAGCAGCTTGAAAAAATGGATCACCACCTGAAAATGTTACATCAGTTAATGGATTACTTGCAATCTCTTTCACAATGTCTTCTACTGTCATTTCAGTTCCATTACAAATATTCCACGATTTCGGATTATGGCAACCGAAACAACGATGCGGACAGCCCGCAAAAAACACGACTGTCCGCAACCCTTCTCCATCTACTACACTATCATGAATAATATTCATCACTTTCATTTATGCTTCACCCGATCCATCTCTTCACTACGTTTTGCACTATTCCACTTCGACATATCTCCTACAAGATAGCCTGTAATACGGCGAATTCTTTCTATATTAGCCTCGTCTCCATTTCCGCAGCTTGGGCATTCATTGCCAATAACTCCGTGGTAACTACAGCACTTACAACGGTCAACTGGATGATTAATTGAACCGTATCCAACGCCATGATCTGCCATCGCTCGTACAATTTGTTTTAACGCCTGTTTGTTATGCATAGCTGCTCCGTCTAGCTCAATATACGTAATATGTCCTCCGTTACATAAGGCATGGAAAGGTCCTTCTAAACGAATTTTATTTATCGCTTGAATGTTATAGTAAACTGGGATATGGAATGAATTCGTATAATAATTATGGTTCGTTATACCGCTAATCACACCAAATTCTTCTCTATCTTTTTTCACAAACTTCCCTGATAACCCTTCTGCAGGAGTTGCAATTACTGAGAAATTCAGTTCATGTTCTTCCCTCGCTTTATCCATTCTATCTCTCATAAAGGAAATGATTTCATACCCGAGTTTCCATGACTCTTCATCTTCTCCATGATGCTTTCCTGTTAAAGCTACTAAACACTCCGCAAGACCGATAAAACCAAGACTTAACGTCCCTTGCTTTAAAATGGATGCTACAGAATCTTCAGGATGTAACTTTTCTCCACCGCGCCATACACCTTGCGAATATAAAAATCGGAAATCTCTTGCTCGCTTCGTACATTGATACTCAAATCTCTCTAATAATTGCTGAATTCCTATATCTAAGTAATAATTTAAAGCTTCAAAAAATGCTTCTTTTGAACCACTAATTAGCGCTAATTTCACTAAGTTGATAGACGTAAATGATAAATTACCTCTTCCAATCGCTGTTTCTTCTCCATGTATGTTAGACATAACACGGGTACGACATCCCATGTAACATACTTCACTTTCCGGTCTTCCGTCATAATGTACTGCATTAAACGACGCATCTAAAAATGAAAAGTTAGGAAATAATCGTTCAGCCGTTGTCTCTAACGCTAATTCAAATAAATCATAGTTCGGATCACATTCTTCAAAGTTCACACCTTTTTTCATTTTAAA
Source organism: Bacillus sp. BML-BC051 (assembly GCF_019656175.1). Classification (NCBI taxonomy): domain Bacteria; kingdom Bacillati; phylum Bacillota; class Bacilli; order Caryophanales; family Bacillaceae; genus Bacillus; species Bacillus sp. BML-BC051. Next base: position 8,841 of record NZ_BPLI01000064.1, on the reverse strand, counting down.
AATTTGAATAGGAAAAATTGGTGTTTCTCCTTTACCAAGACCAGCTTGGGTCGCTTTTAAAAGCTGTCTAACTAATAACCGTCCCTCTTTTGATGTGTCTGTTCCATAATTAATAGAAATAAACGGTACTTGTCCCCCGCCCCTACTATGCATACTATTGGAATTATGAACGAAAGCTTCACACGCCTGATACGTATCATTTTCTGTTTCTTTCCATGCAAATTCATCTATTTGTTCTTTCGTAAGCGGATATGACTGTAATCGCTCCTTATGTCTCGCTACTGTTTTTCTCACATATGGAGCTAAATCAATATCAAAGAGTGCAAATGATTGACCACCGTGCTGCATATTTTGATTCGCCTGAAAAATAATAGACGAAAGAGCCAATGCACTTTTAATATCCTGCGGTTGTCTCATATGCCCATGTCCGGTATGAAAACCGTTCGCAAGCATTTGCGCTAACGGAATTTGCGAACAAGTCGTCGTTCCTGTCGCATAAAAATCTAAGTCATGTGGATATAATATATTTTGATTTATTGCTTTTTTCACTTGATCTGACAATAAATTTTCAACTGCATAATATTTCGCACTCTCTGATGCGAACGTTCCCATTACTCCCATCGGAGAGCGGCCATCTACATTTGCATTTTCTTGCATTAAATCTTGCTCACTACCGTGGACAATCGTCTCAAACACTTTCATTAATTCTTCTCCACGTACATTTCGTTGTAACATTTATAACCCTCCACCAATATGTTGTTGTCCTTTAATTAAAATGTTACTACATATAGTCTTAGTGTTTCTGTGAGAAATGTAACATTCCTGTGAAATTTTTTTCACGAAATAATGAATTTTTCATTTACAAAAAAGAAATGTGCTCTTTACAAATGTATGGTACAATATACGGGAAAAACTCTTTTTACCCTTTATCAACACATTTGAATAAAGGAGACTGAACTTATGGTTACTACATATCTTTTATTTATCGTTGCCTACTTACTTGGCTCGATTCCATTCGCACTAGTAGTTGGAAAAATCGGCTACGGAATCGATATTCGTGAGCACGGAAGCGGTAATCTAGGCGGAACAAATACATTCCGCACACTAGGGAAAAAAGCAGGTTTTATCGTTACAATTGCTGACATTTTAAAAGGTACATTAGCAACAAGTCTACCGATTATTTTCGGATTAGATGTACACCCACTATGGTTCGGATTAGCAGCTGTTCTTGGACATGTATATCCGATCTTCGCAAAATTCCGTGGTGGTAAAGCTGTTGCAACTTCTGCTGGCGTGCTATTATGCTACTCACCAGTTGTTTTTGCAATATTAGCTGTTGTCTTTTTCAGCCTTTTATTTACAACAAGATACGTATCACTTTCTTCTATGGTAACAGCCGTCGTTGCTGTTATTGCATCCATTGTTAGCGGGGATAAAATCTTCATTATTGCGATGTGTTTATTAGCAGGTATGGTTATTTATAAACACCGTGCAAATATCGGACGAATTATAAATAAAACTGAACCGAAAGCAAACTTTTCAAAAAAGCAAAAATAAGATCGTAACCCACATAACGCAAAAAGAAAACGTGAAGCATATTAATAGCGTCTTTTTGCGTTATTTTTTATACTAAAGAAAAAGCAACATAATTTGGAGGAACTATACATGAATCTTTCCGTAACAAAAGAAGCAGCACAATGGTATAAAAACGAATTAAACTTACAATCGGGTGAAACACTACGTCTTTTCGTACAATACGGCGGTTGCAGTACTGTGCAAAAAGGACTTTCTTTAGGTATTCGTAAAGATGACCCTGCACATCCTGCTGTTCAAACTCAAGAAGAAGGTATTAACTTCTTTATTGAAGGCGATGATGAGTGGTTCTTCGATGGACATAATTTATCTGTTACATTTAACGACGGTGATGATTTCCCGCAATTTAATTATGAAAAATAAAAAAAGCGTGGCTTCTGCCACACTTTTTTTATTTTTTCTTAATTTCCTCATATTTCGCATACCACTCAGGATATAACTTTTTAAATGATACGGGCCTGAATCCTTCTTTTTTCGCACAAATATTCGTCGTACTCGCAGTAATACAAAGGTCTCCATCGCCATTATAAATTTCATATCCATATACAACACGAAGCGGGCTCACAGTGTCCACCCACGTTTTCACAATTGCTTTTTCACCGTAACGCATCGCTTTACGATATGAAATTTGCAAGTCTAACACAGGAGAAATAATGCCCTCTTTCTCCATTTCAACATATGAAAATCCTAAATCTTGTATAAGTTTCGTGCGACCTAGTTCCAGCCACACTAAATAGTTTGAATGGTAAACAACACCCATTTGATCTGTCTCCGCATAACGGATTTCAACTTCATGTTCTGCTACAAACATTTCTATTCGCCTTCTTTCACTTCTGCTACCTTGCATACATTTAATCATAATACAGTGACATCAAAAATAAAATAAAAACAGTGAATCTTTTACCGAAAGGAGCAAGCATATGATTCAAATTGTAACTGTTCGTAGCGGTGATAGCGTATATAGCTTGGCATCAAAATATGGATCAACACCTGATGAAATAGTAAAAGACAATGGACTAAATCCATCTGAAACACTCGTCGTTGGTCAGGCGCTAATTGTAAATACGAAAGGAAATAACTATTATGTACAGCCTGGCGATAGCCTCTATCGAATCTCTCAAACATATAACGTTCCTCTCGCTAGCTTAGCTAAAGTGAATAACTTATCTTTAAAATCCATTCTCCATGTCGGACAGCAATTATATATACCGAAAGGGACGAAACGAGCAGTAGAATCCATCGCTTATTTACAACCTTCAACAATACCTATTAAAGAAAGTTTAGTTAATGCTACACGTGCTATTAATCCATTTTTAACATACTTAGCTTACTTCAGTTTCGAGGCAAAAAGAGATGGTACATTAAAAGAACCAACTGAAACAGCTAAAATCGCTAATATTGCAACGCAAGGTAACACCATCCCTATGCTCGTTATTACAAATATTGAAAATGGAAATTTCAGTGCCGATCTGACATCAGTTATTTTACGGGACGCAACAATTCAAAACAAATTTATCACAAACATTTTGCAAACTGCTGAGAAGTACGGTATGCGAGATATTCATTTTGATTTCGAGAGTGTTGCACCCGAAGATCGCGAAGCGTATAATCGTTTTTTACGAAATGTGAAAACACGCTTACCTAGCGGATACACATTAAGTACAACGCTTGTACCGAAAACAAGTTCCAATCAAAAGGGAAAATTTTTCGAAGCTCACGATTATAAAGCACAAGGACAAATTGTTGATTTCGTCGTCATTATGACATATGACTGGGGATGGCAGGGCGGACCACCGATGGCAATCTCTCCTATCGGTCCTGTAAAAGAAGTACTTCAATACGCAAAATCTCAAATGCCGCCACAAAAAATTATGATGGGGCAAAATTTATACGGATTTGATTGGAAACTTCCGTTCAAACAAGGAAACCCACCAGCAAAAGCAGTTAGCTCTGTTGCAGCTGTTGCACTTGCTCGTAAATACAATGTTCCTATCCGCTATGATTTCACAGCTCAAGCTCCACATTTCAATTACTTTGACGAAAACGGTGTACAACACGAAGTTTGGTTTGAAGATGCGAGATCTATTCAAAGTAAATTCAATTTAATGAAAGAACAAGGCATTGGCGGTATTAGTTATTGGAAGATCGGCTTGCCATTTCCACAAAATTGGCGTTTACTCGTTGAAAACTTTACAATTACGAAAAAGGGCTGACAAAAGTCAGCCCTTTTTGTACATTCTGTTAAGATTCATCTTTGATTTCACTTTTTAATGAGTCAATACTTTCTAAACGTCTTTGATTTTTTGCTTCAATAGCAGAACGGTCTTTTTCATTAGAAAGCTCCGCTGTTTCTTTTGCTTCATTAAAGTTATCAATTGTATTTTGCACCATTTCTTGTAACTTTTCAGCGTTATCACTTCGATTATCTGGATTTGGCATGTACTTTCCTCCTAACATTGTATATACACATCATCTTAAATTACCTATCTTCCCTCAAATTTATACATAAAAAAGGAGAATACAATATTCTCCTTTTCTTTAACCGTTATCAACAATCGGTTGTTTGCCCGTTTGGTCTTGCATTTGCTTTCCTTTATTGCCACCAGCTTTTTTTGATTGTGTTCCAATATGATTCGGTGCAAAGTCTTTTGAATTCTTTTTCGGATTACCCATTACTATCGCCTCCTTAACACTAGTATCGTACTAGTGTTAAGAATTATTCAGCTTGCTTAAAAAGTTTCATTTCATAACGTTTTTCAATACGCTCTTCAATACGATCGATTGCATCGCGATCGCTTAATAATTGTTGTTTATTTTCTTTCACAAGTTCGTCAAATGATTTACGGCGACTTCTTCTCACGCTGTTCACCCTCTCTCTTTCGCATTCTTACTATACATAGTATGAGCAAAGGAAAAACTCTTTAATCAGATTTGCAAGAAAATTTTATGTTTTAGTACTCCTAAAAAAACTCCGTGTACGTTTTATTGTACACGGAGTTTTTTATACCATAATATTTAAATACTCTTTTAACTTTTCATCTGCATTCATTTCACTTTGTTTATAATCATGCAGCGCTTGTAGTACGAAATCATACTGTTCTAAAATATAACTTTCTAATTTCAAGACGTCCTCTAAGCTAGTAAGCATAATTCTCGTATTACCAACTTCACTTTTTAACGCCGGTTCACATTTTAAACTCGTACATATTTCTTTCACATCATCTTCTAATATCTCTGTTAATATGTATTTCTTTCGTCCTTTTACTTTCACCCTCATAACTGGATAAAAAGCTTTTATATCTAAATAGCTTCCTACATTCATACAACGAACCCATTCGATATCACGTTTATTTCGTACAAATATCCCTTTTATTGCTTCATATACTGCCGTTTCATCAAGCACTTCTGTATTTGATTTCCTTTTCGCCTCTTCTTCAATAGAGGCACATTTTTGATAAACTGCTGCACAAGTAATACAATCATCAAATGCGTTATGAGAACTTAAACGAATGCCAAGCATTCGCTTTAACGTTTCAAGTTTATGATTAGGCGCGTGCTTCATATATTTCTTTGCTAGAAACACAGTATCAATCACTTTATTTTGAGGTTCCGGTAATCCAAGCATATTCACATTACTTTTCAAAAAGCGCATATCAAAAGATGCATTATGAGCGACAATTACATTTGTATGTAAAAACGCTAAAAATAAAGGCAACACTTCTTCAATCGTCGGTGCATCCGAAACACGATAATTTGTAATACCTGTTAAACTCGTTATTCGGTCCGGAATTGAACGCTCTGGATTCACATAGGAAACAAATTGATCTACTAGTTCATGATTACGATATTTCACTGCTGCGACTTGAATAATTTTATCATTATAAGGGTTAAATCCTGTTGTTTCAAAATCAATTACAACATAATCTCCTGGCAAAGTTAAATGTCCCACAACATACTCTCCTCAATTTATTATTATCTTTCAATTTCTATTATCATCCCATGAGCAAGCTGTTTAATGAAAAAGAAAAAACAACAGTTATAATAATATCTAGGCTGTACAAAGAGCTTCAAATTTAAAGGGATTATTCACCAAATAATTATAGGAACAGAGAGCATATGTCAATATTGAGCAGCAAATATGATATAAAAGATAGTGTTGGCAAATTCTCGCTAACACCATCTTTTATAGCTTCTGTTTAATTACATTGATATGTCATATTAACTAATTACTCAATCAATATAGCATTCCCAGTACCTCATTGCAGCATAGTGCATAACCCATTTATTAAGATAATCTTGGTCTATTTCACTCCATTTAACCCCTATCTTTTTCAAGAAGTTTGCTGTAAAACTATTGTCTAAAGTCACGGCTTTAGTTTCTCTTTCTGCTGCCCCGCCACTAAATTATTGATACTATTCTTTTTATTATTACTTTCGATGTTTTTGATTATATTTACATAATCATTATTATCCACAACATGTAAGCAAATCCCTATATGTTCAAATGCTTTGCGGACTTTATTAAATGAAACAAGATTATCATTGAACAGATGGAACATATTATATTGTTTAACACGTTTTTTTAACAATGCAATTATCCCTAATGCTGTTTCATCTACCGGCGTGATAGCTCCATCTTAGCATTCAACTATATTTTTATACTATAGTTGAATCTGTTTTTCCGATAATCAATCATTGTCCTTAAATCTCTAGATCTATTAGTCTAATTATCAATTCTAATAACAACTGCATCCAAAACTACCTTTTCCGCCAAAAATTCACTTCTTACATACAGTGATTCTATAATCCGATTCTTAACGTAATCTCTTTCTGTAAAAATATAATTTTCAGCCTCTAGTGGTAAAATAGAACCTACACTTATGGTTGAAATATGAATTAATGTAGCACGTACTCCTTTTGCATAATCCACAATATTCTTTTTACCATCAACATTGATTTTATGAAAATCCATATATAAACCATAATGTTTTATATTCGCAGCTGAATGTATTTTTGTTTTTATATCTAATGGTAACATACTTCTAAATTAGTTGTTAAAACATCACCAGAAACAATAATGATTCTCTCTCCTAAAATGTTATCATATTTTCCATCAAAAGAATGATTCAGTATATTCTTTAAACGATTATATCCATGATTTTTATTTTCACAGCGTATTAAGCAATATACTTTTCCTTCTTCATTATCAATCAAATTGGCTACTATATGAGCACCTATAAATCCTGTAGCCCCTGTCACAAGTACATTTCCTAGGTTATTGGTTATAACTCTAGCCTCATTATCAAATATGTTTGTAGTTAGTAATTTATTGTGCTTATCAAAATGCATTTCACCATATTCTTCAAAATGTCCACTTTTACTATTCAAATATTCGTATGAATTTTTCACTGTTTGATTTTCATAAACATTTTAAATTGCTATATTAATACCCGCTCTAATTCTCCTCCCTACAATACTAATAATACTAATACTGTTGGCACCGAGTTCAAAAATATTATCATCAATTTCAATCTGTTTTACATGTAAGCTTTCCTCAATTATCTCACAAAATTTTTCCTCCGTTTCATTTCTTCGCGCTACATATTTTTTCACTCTTGATCTCAATCTCCCCATTTATCCGCTAAAATCCAATGGAGCGATGGAATAACTCCTAAAACAGGTAATAGTACATCCAAAAAGGTAATACTATATACAGATTTCTTTAACTCTTCGATAAAATTGAATTGTGTGAGACTAAGCAAATGGGGCCAGATTCGTTTTCTTTTCATCTATAAGATAATCCTTCCTTGATGGTTAATTACCCTCCCGACAACAGCTTGTTTCGCCTCAATGGTTTCACCAGTTATATTGTTCCATTGATAACTTCGAGGAACTATTATTACTCCTTAATTGAAATCTAATGTAAGATCCATTGTTCTTGTAAAAAGATGCTGACCTCTTTATGTCTGTAATGTCAAACTAGTACACATAAAGAACACCCCTTTATTTAGTTTATTTGAACAAAAAACCATTTAATTTCTATCCGTACGTTGATAGGCATGTATGGTGACCTCTATTAAAAAATATGGTACTAATTTTATTTCGATCTTCCTTGCACCCAATCAGCAATATCATTTATAACATACTCAGGGATATTAGCAGGACTATAATATTCATCCGGTTTACTTAATTCTCCATCTCCTTCTGTAAAGAAGTGATTTAACTTTGGATATAGTCGATAATCAACGTTATCTCGTTCTTTTAATTGTTCTTTCCAAAGAGGAATTTCGATTTTTGATGGAATATGATAATCTCTTTCTCCTTGAAGAATAAGAAGTGGTGTTCTTTGTTCTTTTGACATTTCTGCTGCTTTAATTTTACGGATAGAATCCCAATATACTGCTGATCCTAAATAAAAATCTTTTGGAGGATTCTGACTAGAGAAATTGGGATCATTTAATAATTCAAATTGCGATTTGTAAAATTTATATTCATCCGATTTCATTTCTCTAATAGAAAAAAGATACTCAAATTGATCTAAAACAACATCTTGGATTGTACGGGCTGACCCTCCCATCACAATTGCCCCTGCAATATTTTGATTTTGGTCTTTTTCAATCATTTTCGGTAGCATCATTCCACCTTGACTATGACCAAGAATATAAATTTGATTCTTATCTATCAGAGATTCATTTTGAAGAAAATGAGTCGCAAGAAGAGCATCCTCTGTTGTCTCTTTATCAACTGTATAAAAAGGACTGTATTGTATTTTCAATCCATGTTCATAAGTTCGTTTATTATAGCGAAGGACAGCAATTCCTTTTGAGGCAAGACCTTCAGCTAAATCACGAAATGGTTTTAAAGCATACGCTGTTGAATCCTGATCAGTTGCTCCAGATCCTTGAACAAGAATAACCGCTGGGAAAGGACCATTTCCCTTCGGAACAGACAATGTTCCTGGTAATGGAAACGCACCACTTCCAACTACTACTTCTTTATCAACAAATGATTCAGTCTTACTATATGATGGACGCTCTGCAACAGGACTAAACGACATGCTGAGTTGAAAATCATTTATTTTTCCAGATGGATCTAGCTTAATCGGATAATATGCCTTGATTTCTGCAGTTGGTATCGGCATATATTCTTCTGCCTTTTTGCCTGCAATAATCTCTGCGAGATTTTCAACTGTCGGATTTGACAGTATTTCTTTGAGTAACACTCTCTGTCCTGTTTCCGCTTCTACCC